>CALAHL010000036.1 GCA_937891725.1 uncultured Rhodospirillaceae bacterium
TGTTCAGGCGACGTGTATCCTATCTTTCGGGAGGTCATGGGGTCCTCGACAAGATGCAAATTTGTATAGACATCCGTATGTCTTGCTCATAATATGATGCCAATATTTTGCCGAGTAAAGAAGCATTTGGTGAACCTTTGATGACGTGACGGGCTGCAAGTTCGGAGCAACCGAAGCGGAGTGCCAAGAAATGGGGGGAAGGATGGTTACAGTTCTCGACCGCGCCAATGGCGTGGCGATCTGGCGACAGATCGAGCAGACGCTGGCGCAGGAAATCGAAACCGAAATTTTCGAGGAGGGCCAACAACTTCCAACCGAAGCTGAGTTGGCGGCGAGATTCGCTGTGAACCGCCATACCATCCGTCGGGCGGTGGGCATGCTGTCTGACCGGGGGCTGGTTCGGGTGGAGCAGGGACGCGGCAGTTTCGTGCGTGAGAATGTGTTGGAGTACATGATCGGGCGCCGCACCCGATTCACCGAGAACGTGCGGCGCGCCAACCGGTCTCCGGGCGGTCGCATGTTGTAGATCAACCGCGAGAAATGCACGCGTGGGCTGGCCGAGGAACTGGGTGTTCAAACCGGTGCCCAGGTGGTGCACTTGGTCGCGGTCAGCGAGGTGGACGGACGACCCGTCGGGCTTGCGGATCACTATTTTCCGACCAAGCTATTCGGCGAGTTCGAGGTCGCTTACGCGCGGGAGCCGTCCGTCACCAAGGTCATGGAACACCACGGCTTCGGTGACTACGAGCGGGCCCGGACCAAGGTCACCGCCGGGATTCCCGATGCGGTCGACTCGAATGTTCTGCAGATCCCTCGCACCCGTCCGATCCTTATCGTCGACTCGGTCAATGTTGCTCTGGACGGCACAATCCTCCAGGCCAGCCACGTGCGCTATGCTGCAGACCGATTTCAGCTTGTTTTCGAAACCGTGGAGGCGGACGCGAAGAGATTTCCATAGTTCAATAACAATGTTATACTATTTTTTGGTGATAGAACGTCGCGGAAGAAGTGTTACACAACCCGGGATGTCGTCATGTTCGATGCTAACGCCGTCGACTGGCAAACTGCCGAACTCATTCGCAAGCATACCTCGTATCTGAACAGCTATCCGGATGGCGAACGCGCGGACATGCGTGGCGGTCGTTTTACCGGGTCGCTCCTCAACGGGGTGGATTTGCGCCGCGCCCTGATGTCGAACGCCGACTTCAGGGGCACCCAGTTCGCCGGTGCCAACCTGGAGAAGTCGGTCTTTACCGGGTCCCAATTGATCGCTGCTGATTTCTCCGGTGCCAAGCTCATGCAGGCCGACATGCGCGGCTGCGACATGGAACGCTCAAAGCTGTCTTCGGCAGATCTGACCGACGCCGATTTCCGGCCCACCAAGATCGGCGCCAAGCAGTCCACGAACCTCGAGAACTCGGATCTGGACAACGCCAAGGTGATCCGCACCAATTTGACCAAGGCGAACATGACGGGCGTTACCGCGCGCGGCTCTCATTTTTCAGGGGCTGTATTGGAGAAGGCGAACCTGAAGGGCGCCAATCTGGTCGGCGCCGAGTTCGTCGATTCAAACCTGCGCGGCGCCAATTTGCAGGAGGTCAACTTCGCGGACGCGAGATTGACCAACACCGATCTGACCGGTGCAGACCTTCGGTCGTGTCATTTGGATGGGGCCGACATGTCCGGCGCCGATTTGACCGGTTGCGTGATCGCCACCGGGTTGAAGGCGTTGGGTCAGGAGGTACAGGATCTGGTTGTGGCCCATTTCGCCTGGATCAGTTCCGGTGGACGCAAAGGCTCGCCGGCCAGTTTTATCGGTCGGGATCTGTCCGATGTGGACCTGTCGGGGGTCGATCTATCAGCGGCCGATTTCACCGGGGCGAACCTGTCTGGCGCAAAACTGCGACGCGGGTCTTTCCGTTTTGCCAAGTTCGGGAATGCGAACCTGACGGGTGCCGTGATGCCGCGGTGTGACCTGCGCGGCGCCTCCTTCCGTGGCGCGAAAATGGCAGGAATTGATCTCAGTGCCGGCAACCTCAGTGCTATGCGCTTGTTGGATCCGCGCTCCGGGGAGGAGAAGGGCCTCTGGGGGTCCGACCTGTCCGGTGCCGACCTGACTGGCGCCTTGCTGGTGCGGGTCGACTTCTCCGGCGCCAATCTGTCGGGATGCAAGTTGGATGGTGCGAACCTGTCGTATGCCCAAGTGGGGCGCGCACTGATCACCGGAGCGTCCTGGGAGGGCGCCATTCTCGAAAAGGCTGTTCTGCCGAATGAAATGAAAGTGCCCCAAGCCGGTTAACGGCTGCGTGATCGGACATGGAAAAGCCGCTGTTGCAACTAAGACCGCGTTGCAACCGTCACACCATCATGCTTACCCTTGGCGTTCAAAATCATGGAGTCGCAGCAGGCTTCAAGTAGTCGAGGGCGGATAAACCGCAACTCTATGATGGAAACGCGTCACATTGGGGGGCAAACACATGAACGGCCTGTCCGGTGCCGATGCCATGAAAAGGGGACTGTTCATGAGTTTTGCCAATACGCTACGCGCAGCGGGCGTCGCAACCGCGGCCGTGATCGCAGCGGGTGCCACGCTGAGTTCGCCGGCTTGGGCTAAGGACACGCTGACCGTTGCAATTCCTGCCTTCCTGTCCGGCCCTGCAGCGGGTCCGTTCGGTGTTCCAGCTCGGAACGGGGCCGAAATGGTCATCGATGCGATCAATTCGGGCTCGCTGCCGGCCCCCTATAACACCATCGGCTTTGCCGGCGCGACGCTCGAAGCTGAGTTCGTCGACGAGTCCGGCGGCAACACCAAGCAAGTCGCCGAGTACCGCAACCTGGTTCAGAAGCGGAACGTCGACCTGGTGATCGGCTACGTATCCTCGGGGTCCTGCGCGGCACTCGCGCCGGTGGTGGAGGAGCTGCAGACGCTGACGATCTTCGCGGTTTGCGGGACTCCAAGAATCTTTGAGGAAGCGCCTCGGCGGTATTCGTTCCGCACGATGTCCCACGCGACAGCCGACGCCGTGGCTGCCGCACATTACATCAAGGACATGTTCCCCGAGATCAAGACCTACACCGGCGTGAACCAGAATTACGCCTGGGGTCAGGACAGCTGGCGCGATTTCGAGCTGTCGATGACCCAGCTGATGCCTGACTCCAAGGCGTCGGAAAACCTGCAGTTCCCGAAGATTTTCGCGGGCCAGTACGGATCCGAGATTTCCGCACTGTCTCTCGACCCGTCGGAGTTGGTGCATTCCTCGTTCTGGGACGGCGACTTGGAAGGCTTCATCTTCCAAGCGACTCCGCGCGGGTTGTTCCAGCAGAAGAAGGTGATCTTCACCGTCGGTGGAACCGCCGCCTACCGGTTGGGTAAGAGACTTCCGGACGGCCTGATCATTGGGGCGCGGGGTCCGTACGGCATTCTGGTCCGTGACCGGGAGACCGAGCTGAACACCTGGTTCATTAATACCTACAAGGACCGCTATGGCACCTATCCCTCGGGTCCAGCCTACCAGTATGGCCAGGGCGTGCTGGCGGCTAAGATTGCGTACGACAAGGCGGCAGCAGCGGCTGGCGGATTCCCGACCCAGGATCAGGTGATCGATGCGTTCACCGGCATGGAATTCGAGAGCTTCTCCACCACCGTCAAAATGGCGAACGGTGCCGGCCATCAGGCGATCACCGAAAACGTTTACGGGATCTCGAAGTGGAACGACGAGACTGCTGAAGCCGGTGTCACCGACGTCAAATTCTATCCCGCCGAATGCGTGATGCCGCCTGAGGGTGCCAGCAGCGTCGAGTGGATTGAAGGCGGCATGAAGGGCGCGAAGTGCTGAGCTGAGATCTGGTGAGGTCCCGATGTCCTGAGCGGCGTCGGGGCCGATCTCCTTCCGAACTTGGGCGGCGGCCTTCCGGGGTGTGCGGCCGAAAATTTATTCGACCTCAATCGGAGTCGATTTCATGGATTTCGCAACGGCGATCACCATCCTGATCGATGGACTGGTGTTCTCGTCCTATTTGTTCCTGGTCTCTGTCGGGCTGACGATCATCTTCGGTGTGATGAAGATTTTGAACGTCGCCCACGGCAGTTTCTATGCCTGGGGCGCCTATACCTCGGCCTATCTGATCGGCATCTGGTCGAATTCGGGCCTGCCGGATGCGGGCACCTTCCTGATGATCGCGGTTGCCGCACTTCTGGTTGGCGTGGTTCTGGGACTGTTCCTCGAGCGGTGCCTGATTCAATTCATGTACGGACGCGACGAGGTGATCATCGTGCTCGCCACCTTCGCGACTTTCCTGATCCTAGAGGACCTGATCCTGGTGGTGTTCGGGGTCGATCCCTATTTCGCCTATCAGCCGATGATGGTGCTGGGCTCGACGCAAATCGGCGGAATCATGCGCGATGTTTACTCCCTCACCCTGATCGGCCTGGCGGCGGTGGTCGGCCTGATCCTGTGGGTCGGGCTCACCAAGACCAAATGGGGCCGACTGCTGACGGCGGTGATTCACGACCGGGAGATCTCGGTCGCCATGGGGATCGACGTCACCAAGGTTTTCATTCTGACTTTTGTTCTCGGCGCAGTGCTCGGCGCGTTGGGCGGCGCCTATGTGGCGCCGACCGTTTCGGTGGCGCCCGGTTTCGGCATCGATGTGATCGTGTTGAGTTTCGCGGTGGTGGTGATCGGTGGGATGGGCAGCATTCCGGGTGCGATCATCGGCGCGCTGATTGTCGGCATTGCCCGGGCGATCGCGGTGCACAAGCTGCCGGAGGTCGAACTGTTCGTGGTCTACGGCGTGATGGTCGCGGTGTTGGTGTTCCGGCCAGAAGGTCTGTTCGCCCCCGCCAAAGCACGCAAGATTTGAGGGCTGCGATATGGACATGAAACGGGACTGGACCCTTCCGGGACTGACCGTCGGCTTCGCCCTGATCGCGGTGGTCGGCACGTTGGTGCTGCCGGACTGGCTGATGGCGCTGACGGTGAATTCCTTTTCGCGCGCCCTGGCGGTGCTGGGTCTGATGGTGCTGTGGCGCTGCGGCTTGGTCTCGTTCGGCCACGCGCTCTATTACGGTCTGGGCGCCTATGTGGTGGCCTTGCTGGGCAAGGACTGGGGCATTTCCGAGGTGTTGATCACCCTGCCCGCGGCGGCGCTCCTTTCTGGTCTGGTCGGCTTCGGTATCGGGTTCATCATGCGGCGCTATCGGGAAATCTTTTTTGCGATGCTCAGCCTCGCGTTCTCGATGGTGATGTACGGCATTCTCGTGAAAACAGAAGCCTTGGGCTCGACCGACGGGTTTTCGATCGAGCAACCCAGCTTCATGGGATGGACGCCGGAGGATGCGACCGAAAAGCTGCACACGATCTTCCTGATGCTGTGCTTCATCTGCTGGGCGGTCGCCGCTCTGGTCCATCGATATCTGCAATCGACCCTCGGAAACCTGACCCGGGCAATCCGCGACAACGAGATCCGGGTCGAATACCTGGGCATCTCGGCGCAGCACGCGGTGCACATCAAATACGTCATGTCGGCGGCCCTGGCCGGACTTGGGGGGGCCATGCTGGCGATCTCGCTGGGCCAGGTGGATCCGGACTCCATGGTCAACTGGCCGGTCTCGGGTGAACTGGTGTTCGTGACCATTCTGTCCGGCCCGGGCAGCGTGGTGGCGCCGTTCATCGGCTCGGTGCTGTTCGAGCTGATCCGGACCTACGCGTTTGAATGGGTGCCGGGGGCCTGGCAGCTGATCGTTGGCGCCACTTTGCTGGTGATCATCTTTTTCCTGCCCGGAGGGGTGTGGTCCTTGATCAGCCGAGCCATCGGCAAGCGGGAGGATTTGTGATGACCGCACTGCTGGAAGCCCGGAACCTGAACAAAAGCTTTGGCGCGGTGAATGCCGCCAAGGACATCAACATCTCGATCACCGATCACGAGATCGTCGGGATCATCGGCGCCAACGGGGCCGGCAAGACCACGTTCGTGAACATGGTGACCGGCTACATGAATCCTACCTCCGGCCAGATTCTGTTCTCCGGACAGGATATCACCGGCCGAGAGCCGCGTGAGATCACGCGCCTCGGGATCTGTCGATCGTTCCAGGTCGCCCAGGTCTTCATGACCGCGACGGTGTTCGAGAATTTGATGATCGCGCTGGGGATCGCGGAGTCGAAGACCTTGTTTGACGGGCTGCGGCGGATGCGGCGCCCGGAGGTCGAGCAGAAGGCCGAGGCTATACTGAACCGCTACCGGATCTCGGATTATCGGGATGCGATCGCGAGCACCCTGCCGCAGGGCGTGCGCAAGCTTCTCGACATCGCGATGGCGATGGTGGCGGAACCGAAGATCCTGCTGCTCGACGAGCCGACCTCCGGGATATCGGTCGAGGAAAAGTTCGAGTTGATGGATGTGGTGATGGGCGCGCTCAAGGAAGAGGGCGTGACCGTGCTGTTCATCGAGCACGACATGGAAATCGTCGAGCGATATGTCAGCCGGGTGATTGCGTTCTACTCCGGTGAGATCATCTGCGACGCCCCTCCGGCCGAAGCCTTGATCGACCCCAAGGTCAAAGAATTCGTGATCGGCGAAGACCCCGGACACGGCGAAGTAACTGCGGAGAACGGGCATGCTTGAGATCAAAGGTCTCGACGTCGATATCGGACCGGTGCCGGTGCTGCGGGATGTCTCGCTGAGCGTGTCGACCGGATATATGTGCGGTCTGATCGGTCGGAATGGGGCCGGCAAGACCACCATGTTGCGGGCGATCATGGGCCTGCTGAAAAGCAAGGGCGGCGTCATCGAGTTCGATCATCATGATCTGATCGAGATTGCAGACTTTAAACGGGCGCATATGGGTATCGGCTACATGCCGGAAGACCGGAAGCTGATTCCGGCTCTGACCGCCGAAGAGAATGTGTTGTTACCGGTTTGGTCCACCAATATCGCCGATGCCCAACACCGGCTCGAATGGATCTACGGCCTGATGCCCGAGGTGAAAGCGTTCCGGGATCGCGCGTCCATGAGCCTGTCGGGTGGCCAGCAGAAACTGGTTGCCTTGGCGCGGGCGCTGATGGTGGGCGAGCGGATGTTGCTGCTGGATGAGCCGACCGAGGGGATTGCGCCCGTTTTGGCGCGGCGGATGATCGAAGTGTTGTCTGATCTGAAGAAAGAGGGATTATCCGTCTTGATCGCGGAATCGAATGACACCCATTTGAAAGGATTGCTCGACCGAACCTATGTGATTGAGCGAGGATCGGTTCAACAACAAGAGTCGGCTGCCGCGTAGCGGGCTGGACGGAAGCAATCGGGGGATTAACCGCCCGGACCCGCCAGGAGCCCGGCCGACGCAAAAGGGAGACGGCGTCATGTCATCGACAGGCTATCGGTTGCGGCAAGTGACCGACCGGTTGGGGCCGGGCGCCCGGTTGAAAGCTCCGCTGGGAGCTTTGAACCGGGTGATTTATTGCCACCGAGGGGCGTTGGATCTGTCTGACGGAACCCATCTCATTGAAGACGAGGCCTGGTACGGGTCCGGTGAGGTGGCCTTCACGGCCGGTGACGACGGCGCCGTTTTGTGGCGTTTCGAGCTGTGCGCGGACAATGCGGACCCCACACTTCTGGGCGCGGACGACGGGAACGCGGAGATCGCCTCCACCCTTCAGGTCGATGCGGAATTGGAAGGCCCCGACGCGGGTTCCGGCTGGATTATGCGCTGCGACAGCGTGAAGTTTCCGATGGGTGGCATCGCGTTTACCCACGTTCATCAAGGCCCCGGAATCCGTGTTGTGCGCGAGGGTCAGATCCGGATCGATACCGGTGGAGAGTCGGAAACCTACCTGCCGGGCCAGGCTTGGTTCGAGCCGGGTCCGGACGCGGTCTTCGCACAGACCAGTGAACTGCAATGCAGCCGCTTCATTCGGGTGATGATCCTGCCCGAGGAATTGAAGGGTAAGAGCTCGATTCAATACGTCAACGCCGAAGACCTCGATAAGCCGAAATCGCAACGCTACAAGGGATATGTCGATGATCCGATCGACCACTGACGCGCCCGTTCAGGGTACCAATTCGGGCCGCATCGGCGGACACATCCTGGTCGATTGCTTGCGAGCGCACGGCGTGGATCTCGTGTTCGGGGTGCCGGGAGAGAGCTATTTGGCCGTGCTTGACGGGTTGGTCGATGCGCCTGAAATCCGCACCATTGTCTGCCGCCAGGAAGGCGGTGCGGCGATGATGGCGGAAGCCTACGGTAAGCTGACCGGCAAGCCGGGGATCTGCATGGTCACCCGCGGGCCGGGTGCCACCAATGCAAGCGCGGGCGTCCATATTGCCTTTCAGGATTCGACCCCGATGATCCTTTTGGTCGGACAGGTTGGCCGCGAGATGTTCGATCGGGAGGCATTCCAGGAGATCGACTATCGCCGGATGTTCGGCCAGATGGCCAAATGGGTGGCGCAGATCGACGATCCCGCTCGTATTCCGGAGTACATGAGTCGGGCCTTCCACACCGCCGTCTCCGGTCGGCCCGGTCCGGTGGTCCTGGCGCTTCCGGAAGACATGCTGGTGGAGACTGCCGAGGTTGCGGATTTCGATCCCTACAAGCGCACGGAACCCCATCCCGGGCCAGCCGATCTCGCGACCTTCCGCGACATGCTGGCAAAGGCAAAACGGCCGTTCGTGATCATGGGCGGCGGCGGTTGGTCGGCGCAGGCAGAGGCGGATCTCAAACGGTTCGCCGAGGCCAATCATCTGCCGGTCGGGGCGTCGTTCCGCTGTCAGGACTATCTCGACAACCGTCATCCGAACTATGTCGGCCATGTGGGGATCGGTATCGACCCTAAGTTGGCTGCGCGGGTGCGCGACAGCGATATGCTGATCGTCATCGGCTCCCGCTTGGGGGAGATGACCACCAGCGGCTATTCGCTGCTTGAGATACCGCGTCCCCGCCAAGGTTTGGTCCATGTTCACGGTGGGTCCGATGAGTTGGGTCGGGTCTATCAGGCCGATCTTCCGATCCACGCCAGCTCCGGCGCCTTTCTGGCAGCGGTGGCGGCGATGGAAGCGGTCGACGCATCGGCCTGGAAATCCGAGGTTCCGATTGCACGCGCCGATTATGAGGCTTTGTTGAAGCCGGTCGCATCCCCTGGGGAGATGCAGATGGCGGAAGTGGTCGCGTGGTTGGATCGGACGCTTCCGGACGACGCAATCATCACCAACGGGGCCGGCAACTACGCGACCTGGGTGCACCGGTTCTATCGCTACAAGGG
>CALAHL010000037.1 GCA_937891725.1 uncultured Rhodospirillaceae bacterium
GATTCCGACGGCAACCGCCTGGGCCGCCCCTTCACCAGCTACGACACCTCGTTTCTGGACGCCTACGCGCATCCGAAAGCGGGGGAGCGTCCAACCTGGGACACGGTTTCGATGATGCCGTCCGAGACCTATGACGACGTCCATATGCCGGCGGGCCACCCGGATGTGAAGGGCGAGTTCCTGCCATCCGCACAATGCCTGGGCTGTCACGATGCCGGCAGCACCGGCTTGCATTTCGACATGACCAAGCCGGACGGGAAAAGCGGCAAACTGTGGAATCTCTCGCCCTATGCGACCTGGCGCACCTCTCCGATGGGCCTGGCCGGGCGGGACCCGATCTTCTTCGCCCAGCTGGCGAGCGAGACCCAAACCTTCCATCCGGGCAAAAAGGAACTGGTGCAGAACACCTGTCTTGGCTGCCACGGCATCCTGGGGCAGCGCCAGTACGGGATCGACACGGCCCAGAGCCGTCCGCCCAAGAAAGGCGGAGGCGCGGATTGCGGGGTATTCACCCGAGAGATGGTGAACGCGGTGCCCTACCCCGCCGGAAACCCGGATGCCGAGCACGCCGACTACGGCGCTTTGGCGCGGGACGGAATTTCCTGCATGGCCTGCCACCGCATGGTGTTGGGCGAGGACGCCTCCAAGCTGGTCGCGGACGAGCCGCAGAATGCCTGTGTCGAGGAACGGCAGGCTCTGCTGAATCCGGACAACACGGGCTTCGGCAAGACCTTCACCGGCTCCTTCCTGGTCAGTAATCCGGGCGAGCTCTATGGACCGTTCCAGGACCCCCGCCAGGCACCAATGCAAACCGCCCTCGGCATTACGCCGAAGCACAACAGCACCCTTGTCCAATCGGAGATCTGCGGGACCTGCCACACCGTCCATTTGCCGGTGCTGCGTAACGGCGAATTCGTCGGCAAGATTTACGAACAACTGACCTATCCGGAATGGGCGTTCAGTGCTTACCGCACCGGCACATCGCCGGACGGCGACCTCCCGGGGGGACCGGGCGACCGCGCCCAGAGTTGCCAGCAATGCCACATGCCGTCCACCGAACCGGACGGCTCGCCGACCAAGTCCAAGATCGCCAGCATCCAGGAATACTCAAACTTTCCGCAGGCCGAGTTCACCAAAGCCCCGCACGAGATCGACCTTCCGGTCCGCGAGGGCTATGCGCGGCACACTCTGGTCGGCTTGAACATCTTCCTGACTAAGATGGCCCAACAGTTCCCCGACGTGTTGGGGATCAGAACCCAGGATCCGATGATGGGCTCCAAGGGGATCGACCCCCTGCTGTATACCGAGCAGCAGATGCTGGACCAGGCGGCGCACGCGACCGCGACGATCTCGGTCAGCGGTCTGGAGATGCTGGACGGCGGGCTAAAGGCGACGGTCACCGTCAAAAATCTGGCTGGACACAAATTCCCCTCCGGTGTCGGGTTCCGCCGCGCCTTCCTGACCTTCGAGGTTCTGGATCCGCTGGGCGATGTGGTATGGGCCTCCGGCCGCACCGATGCTGCCGGACGTCTCCTGGACGCTTCAGGCGAACTTCTGCCGGGTGAACAATGGTGGAAACCCGACTGCAGCGCCCGGATCGAACCTGAGAAGCGTCTCCATCAGCCGCACTACCAGACCATCACGGCGCAAAACCAAGCCCAGATCTATCAGGAACTGGTCAGCACGCCATCGGCAACCGGACCGGCGCAGTGCGGTCATGCAGCCAAGCCGGAAGGCCAATTGACCACCTCCTTCCTGTCGATCTGTGCCGAGGTCAAGGACAACCGTTTGCTGCCGGACGGTTATCTGCCGCTCGACAAACGGATCGAGATCGCGGCGGCGCTGGGTGCCGGCAAGGATATGGCGGAGGATGCGGGATCGACGGCGGTCGAAGAGGATCCGGACTACCGGCCAGGCGGTCCCGGGAGCGACAGCCTTACCTACCAAGTCGATCTGTCGGAGATCGCGGGCCAGATCGCAGGCGTGCGGGCCCGGCTGTTTTATCAGGCCACTCCGCCGTTCTACCTCCAGGACCGATTCTGCACGGCCAAGGGCGAAGACCGGGATCGGCTGTACTTCCTGGGCGGTCACCTGGACCTGACCGGCACACAGGCAGATGGCTGGAAGTTCCAGATCGCGGATACAGGAACGGTTCGGTTGCCCAATCCGTGACTTTCAGGTGGCAATCACCCGGTCGACAAAACTTCTGTCGACCCCGTGGCCGAGATCGATAAGATCCCGTGCGAGGACATTCGCTCCCAGGAGCATGCGGTCGGTCGGCAGCATTGACGGTTCACGGCTGGCCTCGCAATCCGCGAACAGAATGAAGCCGTCCACATCCGGGTCGTCGGAGCCCAGCGGCACCGCAAGAGCTTCGACCATCCGAACACGACCGTCCGAGTACTGCTGCGCGATGTCGGCCCGAAACGACGAGGGTATGTCGATCACCATATGCATGGCTTGGCTGGCGTGCGCGAACCGATCTTTGGGCACGAAATCGTAATAGTTCTTGCCCTTCGGGTTCATGCCGATCCTGCTAATCATATCGTCCCCGGCCAACCGGTAGATGCACTGATCCGGTTTTCTGATGGCCGTAAGGACAAGATGCGGAATCGCGGGAACGAACCGGCTGATATCAAGCCCATTCTTTTCCGGAATGGCGCCACCGCCCTCCGCCATCAACGCAGCATACCCTTCGGCAAGCGCGCGGCATCCCTCCGTGCGAAAGCGGGGCAAAGCTTCGGCAATCGATCCGAAGAAACTCGGCCCTCGCGTCGTCCACTTCATTGTGCGAGCCCCCAAACCATGCCGATACCTCGAACTCGGTCTCTTGCATGTATCGCGTTTCAAACTAACGTCTGAGCCGCAAGGCGGTTCCTCGCAGGCCGATGGCGCACTACGTCTCCCGCCGCTTCGCTCTCAGTTTGTCGAAATAGTCCGACCGCTTCTTCAAATCCCGTTCGAAACCACGCTCAACCGGCCGATAAAACCGCATCCGTTCCATATCATCGGGAAAGTAGTTCTGGCCCGAGAATCCGTCCTCGGCATCGTGGTCGTAGGCGTAGCCTTTGCCGTATCCGATCTCCTGCATAAGCTTGGTGGGCGCGTTCAGGATATGAGCCGGCGGCATCAGAGAGCCGGTCTGCTTAGCCGCGCGCGCCGCCGCTCCATGGGCCTTATAGGCCGCGTTTGATTTCGGTGCCGTCGCCAGATAGATCACCAATTGACTGACCGCCAGATCCCCCTCTGGAGAGCCGAGCCGGTCATAGGTCTCCCACGCCGCGATCGCCTGGGTGACCGCCGCGGGGTCCGCCAGGCCGATATCCTCAACGGCAAACCGGGTAAGCCGGCGCAGGATATAGGCCATGTCCTCGCCCCCGATCATCATGCGGTGCAGCCAGTAGAGTCCCGCATCCGCATCCGAGCCGCGGAGGGATTTGTGGAGCGCGCTGATCAGGTTGTAGTGCTCTTCCTTGTTCTTGTCGTAGACCGGCGCCCGGCGCTGGATACCGGCCGCGATCGCGGCACCGTCGAGCGGCGTGGTGCCCGCGATCTCGAAAACCTCCTCCACCATGTTCAGCAGATAGCGCCCATCGCCGTCGGCCATCGCGACCAGGGTGACCCGCCCCTCGTCGGTGGCGGGCAGCGGGCGGTGTTCCTCGGCCTCAGCTCGGGCGATCAAGCGCTCCAGGGCCACATCGTCCAGCCGCTTCAGCACGAACACCTGAGCGCGCGACAGGACCGCTGCGTTCAGCTCAAATGACGGATTCTCCGTCGTAGCGCCAACCAGAATGACGGTGCCGTCCTCCACGAACGGCAAGAACCCGTCTTGCTGAGCCCGGTTGAACCGGTGAATTTCATCGACGAACAGCAGGGTACCCCGGCCGTCCTTGCGTCGGGCACGGGCGGCTTCGAAGGCCTTCTTCA
Source organism: uncultured Rhodospirillaceae bacterium (assembly GCA_937891725.1). Classification (GTDB taxonomy): domain Bacteria; phylum Pseudomonadota; class Alphaproteobacteria; order Thalassobaculales; family Thalassobaculaceae; genus JANSYC01. Next base: position 3,928 of record CALAHL010000037.1, read on the forward strand.
GATCCGCCACCCCGGAGAAAACCGCCGACAGCGCCACGAATTCCAGATCGGTCCGATCCGCCAGCAGCCGTGCGATGGTGGTCTTCCCGCAGCCCGGCGGTCCCCACAGGATCATTGAAGCCAATCGCCCCTTGGCGAGCATACGGCCGATCGGGGCGTCCGGTCCGAGCAGATGATCCTGACCGACCACCTCCTCGATCACGGAGGGGCGCAGCCGATCGGCGAGCGGACGGGGTGCCTGTCCCTCGAACAGGCTCACTGGTCGCGGACCTTGGCGGTCAGCTGTTTGCCGTTCCGCCGGATCGCAATGTCCCAGGTCTTGATATCAACTTTGGTCACCGTCTGCAGGTCCGCCACACTGCCGACGGCGCGTCCGTTCACAGCCACGATCTGGTCCCCGCGCCGCAAGCCCAGCCGCTCAGCCGGCGACCCGCGTGCCAAAGCCAGCACGACCACACCTCTGGACATATCGTCGAAGCCTTGGTCCATCGCGAACGACGGCGACAAATTGGCAACCCGTGCACCATTGAAGGGGCTGCGGGTCCGAATATCCGTTACGTTCGGCTCCGGCCGCGTGCTCGGCGCTTCCATCGGAATGTCGAGCTGCAGTTTGTCACCGTCGCGCAGCACATCGAAGGAGACCAGGTCGCCTGGGCTGTGCGTCGCGATCCGATAGCGCAGGGCGCCGAAATCGCCGACTTCCTTTTCGTCCACCGCCAGCACAACGTCGCCGACCTGCAATCCGGCCTGATCCGCCGGACCACCGGCGAACACTTCCGTCACCACGGCGCCGACCGGACGGCTCAGACCAAAGCTCGCGGCCATGTCGCTGTCCACGCTCTGGGCCCGCGCGCCAAGCCACGGGCGGACGACCTTACCGCTCTCCGCCGCGCGGACGACCGCGCGCACCATGTTGGACGGCACCGCAAACCCGATCCCGACCGAGCCTGCCGAAGGCCCTCTCGTCGATGAGAAAATGGCTGTATTCACCCCGACCAGTTTGCCGTCGATGCCGATCAGCGCCCCGCCGGAATTGCCCGGATTGATCGACGCATCGGTCTGGATGAAGAAGCTGTAGTCCCCAATTCCGACATTGGTCCGCGCCAGTGCGGACACGATGCCCATCGTCACGGTCTGCCCGACGCCGAACGGGTTGCCGATCGCCAGCACCAGATCGCCAACCTCGAGGCTGTCGCTGTCACGCAATTCGACAAAGGGCAGCGGACCACCCGCATCGATCCGCAGGATCGCCAGATCGGTCTTGGCATCCTCAAGCAGCAGGGTCGCTTCGAGCTCCCGGCGGTCTGCCAGAACCACGGTGATCGTTTCCGCCTCTTTCACCACATGCGCATTTGTGACGATCAGCCCAGACGGATCAATGATCACGCCAGACCCAAGCGAGTTCGCCTCCCTCCGCCGTTGCGGCATTTGGGGAATCAGATCGCCGAAGAAGCGCTTGAAGAACGGATCATCGAACATCGACGCGCGCGGCGCCTGCTTCACGGTCATGCGGGTATAGACATTGACCACCGCCGGTGCTGCCTCGCGCACCAGGGGCGCAAAGCTCAAAGAGATGTCACCACGGCTCTCGGGAACCAACCGTGTCTGGGCATCCCCCGGAGCAAGTCCGGAGATCACAAAGAGCGCACAAAATATCACCAGGAGCGCAGGACGCACCGAAAAGCCGCTATGCGAACGTGGTGTGCAGGACGGGATTCTCATCCGGTAATGTCCGTGGTCGGTTGATGTCAGGTGGCTCTGTGCTACCGTTTCAAAGATGGGACGTCCAGGTCACGACGTCCACCGCAATCGGGGCGCGCCAGGGAATCAGCGCCCCGAAGTTTGGAGCCCCTATGTCATTGGGTTCAAGAGATGCCTCTAAGGCCATAGCCCGTGCCGAACGCGCGGTCCTCGCGATCAGGCAGGTCGAGCAGACCTACATGGATGCGGCTGCCGAAGGGCAAACGGAGCTACCGTCCGATGATCTCGCCTCCGCGCTCGACGCGTTCGCCGAGCTGGAAGCCCTGACAGCAATCCATCTCGAGACTGAGGATGTGGCTCGAGCCGCGGTCTGCGGAAGTGTCAGACTGGCTGCGGTCGGACGGAGCATCGGTAAATTGGATCTGGTCCGGCGCGTAAATGGTCTTTTGGCTCGCTTGGCACAACAACCTTCACCCGACGCGGTAACCCGGCGCGCCTTTGCCGAGGCGTCGAACGATCTGATGTTGGCGGAAGCCGATGCGGATCAACTGGATGCGGCAATCGAAACTTATTTCGGAATCGCCGCACTCTCGGACACCTACCCGACGGATTCTGATCTGACGGGCGCGCGGGCAAAGGCCGCAGCCAATCTGATTGCGCTCACCCTGGAGGCCGGCCGGGACAAAGTGGCGGATCTTGTGATGCGGGAGCTGGAAGCACTTTGCCGAACATTTCCCGCAGAAAAGCTGGTCGCGCTGCAGATGGCCCGCGGGCGTTTCAACCGTCTGGCCTGGACAGCGCGGACCGGCTCTCCCGACGCTGCCATCGCCGAACTGGAAACCCTGTTCGAGAGCGCCCTCCGATCACCGGCCGACGTCGACATGCTCGACATCACCTCCGACGCCGCGTTTGTCCTGGTGACCCGATTGGGGACCCGCCAGCATCACAAGGCTGCCCGGAAGGGCTTTGATGTCCTGTCGAAACTCGCGGCCCTGCCGGCCGCAGGAGATCCGATCATGGGGCGTCTGGCGGAGGCGGCCTTCAATCTCATCACCGATCTCTGCGAGAATGATCGGCGCGACGAGGCTCAGCTCATATACGACGATCTGGCAGGCCTATCGGTTGCCGAAGACGACAATGCGAAGATCCGCCTCGCGCAGGCCAAAGGGGCCGCCAACCTGGCAATGACACATGAAGCGGTCGGCGACGTCGTTGCGGCGGAGTTGCTCACCGCTGACCTGAGAGCGCTGGTTCACGCCCATCCCGACGACATGGCGATCTTCGAGATCGCGGCATTGGTTGATCAGACCAACTGACGGTGTCGCCGAGGGGTCTCTGACGGCACTTGAAACGTGCGCCAAAAGAAAACGGGCGGCCTTGAGCCGCCCGAAATCTGCACAGTCGATAAAACGGGCTTTACGCCGCGACCGACTCCATCTCGTCTTCCTTGACCATCACCGGACCGGAATCCTGACCACGGGCATCCTCATCCCGGTCAACGAACTCGATCACTGCCATGGGAGCCGAGTCGCCATAACGGAACCCGGCTTTCATGACGCGGCAGTAACCGCCGGCCCGATCGCCGTATCGCGTCGCGATCACGTCGAACAGTTTCCGAGTCATCGCCTCGTCCTGCAGATCTGCCAGGACCAGTCGACGGGCGTGCAGCCCACCGCGTTTGGCCTTGGTGATCAGCTTCTCCACAACCGGGCGCAGTTCCTTGGCCTTCGGCAGCGTGGTGAGGATCTGCTCGTGCTTAATCAAGGCCGCCGCCATGTTGCGGAACAGGGCCTTCCGGTGGCTGGGCGTGCGGTGCAGTTTACGACCGCTATTGCCGTGGCGCATTTTCCGTCTCCTTCGTCAGGCCGTTGCTCAATAGGGCTCTTCGAGCCGCTTGGCGAGCTCTTCGATATTTTCCGGCGGCCAATTGGTGATTTCCATCCCGAGCGACAGACCCATGGAGGACAGAACCTCCTTGATCTCGTTCAGGCTCTTCCGACCGAAATTCGGGGTCCGGAGCATCTCGGGCTCGGACTTCTGAACCAAGTCGCCGATATAGACGATATTGTCGTTCTTCAGGCAGTTCGCAGACCGAACCGACAGCTCCAACTCGTCGACCTTGCGGAGGAGGTTCTTGTTGAACGGAAGATCGCTCACCTCCTCATGATCGGTGTGATGGGTCGGCTCTTCGAAATTGATGAACAACTGCAGCTGATCCTGAAGAATCCGAGCCGCATAAGCGACCGAATCCTCTGGGCTCAGCGAGCCGTCCGTCTCAACCGTCACCGACAGCTTGTCATAATCGGTCACCTGACCGACACGCGTGTTGTCGATCTTATAGGCGACCTGCCGCACCGGCGAGAACACCGCATCGACGGGGATCAACCCGATCGGCGCATCCTCGGGGCGATTGGCGCTGGCCGGAACGTAGCCCTTGCCGGTCTCAACCGTCAGTTCCATCGAAAGCGATGCTTCCCGGTCCAAGGTGCAGATCACCAGGCTCGGGTTCATGATCTCGATGTCGGACACGGTCTCGATCATCCCGGCGGTAACTTCGCCCGGACCTTCGGCCTTCAGGCGCATCCGCTTCGGACCTTCACCGGTCATCCGGATACCGATCGCCTTGATATTCAGCACGATGTCGGTCACGTCCTCGCGGACGCCCGGAACACTCGAGAACTCGTGCAACACACCATCGATCTGGATCGCCGTGACCGCAGCCCCCTGAAGAGACGACAGCAGAACCCGCCGCAGCCCGTTCCCCAGCGTAAGGCCGAAGCCCCGCTCAAGCGGCTCAGCGACCACCGTCGCGATCCGCTTCGGGTCATAACCCGGCTGAACTTCGAGCTTGTTCGGCTTAATCAGGGTTTGCCAATTCTTTTGAATCACGGCTTGAACCTCATTCGTCAAAGGAACACCCGCCGGCTCCAACATGTGCCCGGCGGGGTGTTCGAAACGCGCCTCGTACAAATCGAGCCGCGGCTGGCTCCGTCTGCAATCGGGAAAGCACTCTCTCCGAATCCGACGTTCTCTCGACCCCTTAGACCCGCCGCCGCTTGCGCGGGCGGCAGCCGTTATGCGGGATCGGCGTCACATCGCGAATCGCTGTGACCTGGAAGCCGACGGTCTGGAGCGCCCGCAAGGCCGATTCCCGTCCCGAACCCGGACCGGAGACTTCAACCTCAATGGTCTTCACACCATGTTCGGTCGCCTTGCGACCGGCGTCCTCGGCTGCGACCTGCGCCGCATACGGGGTAGATTTCCGCGAGCCCTTAAAGCCCATCGCACCGGCTGACGACCAGGAAATCGCGTTGCCCTGGGCATCCGCAATCGTGATCATAGTATTGTTGAAGGTCGCACTGACATGCGCGACGCCGGACGTGATGTTCTTTTTCTCACGCCGACGGACACGAGTCTGGGTAGGTTGCTTAGCCATATCTTAAAAGTCCTCTCGCGCCCGACGTTATTTCTTCTTACCGGCGATCGCCTTGGCCGGGCCCTTGCGGGTCCGAGCGTTGGTGTGGGTCCGCTGACCGCGTACCGGCAGCCCCTTACGGTGACGGAGGCCGCGATAGCAGCCCAGATCCATCAGCCGCTTGATGTTCATAGCCGTCTGGCGGCGCAGATCACCCTCGACCAAAAGGTCGCGGTCGATCGCCTCGCGCAGGCGGGATAGCTCGTCCTCGGTCAGATCGTTGACACGTCGGCTTTCAGGAATGCCGATGTCCTCACAAATCTTGCCCGCGGTCGTATCGCCGATCCCATGAATGTAGGTCAACGCGATTTTGACGCGTTTCTGGGTCGGAATGTTTACGCCTGCGATGCGCGCCACGTCGTATCTCCTCGTCGTTCAAAACCGCAACAAACTCAACGCGAGCCGTGCGAAGCGATCCCTTGATCCCTTCACCTGCCCGCGCTGCTGCCGCGTCGCCCGAATTCCTTGAACTCAGGGGCGCGGATTATATGCACGAACAAGCCCAGGTCAACCGTACAAATTTCGCCCCGGTCCGAAGATCGGCTGCCTTTTGATCCAGGCAGTCGCCGATCGCCGTCACGCGACGGGTGAAACTCTCCCTGAGGCCCGTTAGGCGGACCCCAGGACCTTCGCGATCTGGGCGGCAACCTCATCCATTGAGGCCATACCATCCACGGTCTTCAGGGCGCCCTTTTTCCGATAGTGCGGAATAATGGGAGCCGTCTGATCCCGATACACGTCCAGCCGCTTGCGCAGCGTCTCCTCGGTATCGTCGCTGCGACCTTCCTCGGCCGCGCGATTCACAATCCGCGCAACCATCGCATCCTCGTCGACTTCAAACAGAATCACATGCTCGATCGCGACACCCTTTTCAGCCAACATACCGTCCAGAGCCTCGGCCTGAGCCACATTCCGGGGAAATCCGTCGAGGATAAATCCCTTAGCGCAGTCCGGCTCCTCAATCCGCTTCGAGATCATCGAGACGATCACCTCGTCGGGAACCAACTGGCCCGCATCCATGATGCCCTTGGCGCGCTTCCCGAGCTCGGAACCCGAGGCCACTTCCGCCCGCAGCATGTCTCCCGTCGACAGTTGCTTGACCCCGTGGCTCTCCTCGATCCGCTTCGCCTGGGTGCCCTTGCCCGCACCCGGCGGACCCAAAAGCATCAAGTTCATCCGCGTCTCCCCCGAATTTTAGACTTTTTAATCAGCCCCTCATACTGGTGAGCCAGCAGGTGAGACTGAATTTGGGCGACCGTATCCATCGTCACCGTCACGACAATCAGCAGACTTGTACCACCAAAGTAGAACGGCACCGCATACTGACTGATCAACAATTCCGGCAGAATACAAACGAGCGCGAGGTAGGCTGCACCGACAACCGTCAACCGGGTCAACACGTAGTCGAGATAGTCCGCCGTATTCTTACCGGGACGAATGCCGGGAACAAAGCCGCCGTACTTTCGGAGATTCTCAGCGGTTTCCTGCGGATTAAACACAATCGCGGTGTAGAAGAACGCAAAGAACACGATCATCGCCACGTAGAGCCCGATGTAGAGCGGCTGACCATGACCCAGCAGCGTGGTGACCGTGGTCAACCAACCGGGCGCACTTTCGCCCTGCCCCTGAACCGAGAACTGCGCAACCGTCACCGGCATCAGCAGGATCGAACTTGCAAAAATCGGCGGAATCACACCCGAGACGTTGATCTTCAACGGCAGGTGCGAACTCTCGCCCCCCATCATCCGGCTGCCCACCTGGCGCTTCGGATACTGGACCAGGATCCGGCGCTGCGACCGCTCGATGAAGCAGATGAACGCGATCACCCCGACCGCCAGGATCAGCACCGCCAGAATGAACAGGGTCGACATCGCGCCGGTTCGGCCCAACTCGAACAATCCAACCAACGCCGCCGGCAGCGAAGCCACGATCCCCGAGAAGATGATCAGCGAGATGCCGTTGCCGACGCCGCGTGCGGTGATCTGCTCACCCAGCCACATCAGAAAGACCGTACCACCGACCAGCGTGATGACCGTGGTGGCCCGGAAGAACATCCCCGGATCGACAACCGCAGGTCCACGCGGACCCGGTAGGTTCTCCAGACCGACGGAGATCCCGTAAGCCTGCACCGCACACAGCAGCACCGTCAGATACCGGGTGTACTGATTGATCTTCTTACGTCCGGTCTCGCCCTCCTTCTTGAGGGCCTCCAGATTCGGGCTGACCGCCGTCATCAACTGCATGATGATGGCAGCAGAGATGTACGGCATGATGTTCAGTGCGAAAATCGACATCCGGCTCAGCGCGCCACCGGCGAACATGTCCAGCATGCCGATGACGCCGCCCGCGCTCTGCTCGAAGATCGACTGCAGCGCGACCGGATCGATGCCCGGCAATGGCACGTAGGTCCCCAGCCGATACACAATCAGCGCACCTAGCGTGAACCAGATGCGCTTCTTGAGATCGGTCGCCTTCGAAAAGGCCCCAAAGTTAATCTGCGATGCGAGCTGCTCGGCTTGGGTCGCCATTGCGCGTCCTGCCTCAAGTTACTCCGGAAACCGACCGGTAACAGCGCCGGTTAGGACGCTGCCACAGCCTTCGGTGTCGGAAGGACAACGGACCCGCCGGCCTTCTCAACCGCCGCGACGGCAGCCTTCGAGGCACCGGCGACATGAATATCAATCTTGGTGCTGATCTCGCCCTGCGCAAGGAGGCGAATACCATCCCGCGCCTTGCCGGAGGTCAGACCAGCTGCCTTAAGTGCGGCCGCGTCGACGGGCTTACCCGCGTCCAGACGGCCGGCCTCGACCGCCTTCTGGATACGCCCAACATTCACCTCGTCAAACTGCTTCGCGAAGATGTTGTTGAAACCACGCTTCGGCAGACGCCGGAAGAGTGGCATCTGACCACCCTCAAAGCCCTTAATGGCAACACCACTCCGCGCCTTCTGACCCTTATGGCCCTTACCGCTGGTCTTACCCAGACCCGAACCGGTTCCGCGCCCGACCCGCTTGCGCGATTGGGTGGCACCTTCGTTGTCTTTCAGTTCGTTCAGTCGCATGGCACTCATCCTTGAACTTGGTTCGCCGCGAACGTTCGCGCGACCTGTCACGCCTGGTCAACAACCTCGACCAGGTGCTTAACCTTATCGATCATGCCCCGAACCGACGGCAT
>CALAHL010000038.1 GCA_937891725.1 uncultured Rhodospirillaceae bacterium
ATCAACAATGATCAGTGGCTGCACGCGCTGAAGAACAGCTTCATCATCGGAATCTGCGCCACCCTCCTGGCGACAACCCTGGGCACCGTGGCCGCACTCGGCCTCAGCCGGGCGGAGTTGCCGTATAAAGGCCTGATCATGGGCCTGCTGCTGTCGCCCATGATCGTGCCGTTGATCATCACGGCGGCGGCCATGTTCTTCTTTTACTCGGCCCCGTTCGGTATTTCCGAGATCGCACTCGCCAAGACCTATCTGGGTGTGATCCTCGCCCATGCGGCGCTTGGGACGCCGTTTGTCGTGATCACGGTGACCGCGACGCTGGTGGGCTTCGATCGCAATCTGATCCGCGCGTCGAACAATATGGGCGCCGACAATGTGACCACCTTCTTCAAGGTGATCATGCCTCTGATCCTTCCCGGGGTGATTTCGGGGGCCCTGTTCGCCTTCGTCACCTCGTTTGACGAGGTGGTGGTTGTCCTGTTCATGGCCGGCTTCGAGCAGCGGACCATTCCTCGGCAGATGTGGTCTGGGATCCGAGAACAGATCAGCCCGACGATCCTGGCGGTCGCGACTCTGCTGGTGCTGATTTCGACCATTCTTTTGGCGACCATGGAGATCCTGCGTCGCCGCAGCGACCGGTTGCGCGGGATCAAGAATTAGGCGACATCCGACGGGCGGGCTGCGAACGAGTCGCAAAAACTTCGTCGCAGCCCCCTGGACTTTTTAGAACGCTGGTCCATATACCCTTGCAGCACCCGGGGTCTTTCCCGGACGATAGGGGGCATGGCCATGTATCGCGACAATTCCCTGATCCCGAAAGAAGCCATACGGTTGGCTGCACTCGGTCTCTTGGCCGAACAGCCGCGGACCTATGCGGCCTTGGCGTCGGAAGTCCGGAATGTCACATCGCGCCTGGTCGGGCCATCTATCGAACTTCTTGGCCCGCCGATCGAGCTGTTGCGGATCGAAGGGCTGGTTTCGACGGAAGGCAAGGGTGAGACCGCTGTTCTGTCCCTGACCGACACCGGCAAGAGCGAGCTTGAGAAGTATCTGACCGCGGCGGTGCGACCGGGTGTTTCCGATCTGAACCGTCTGGTCCTGGCACTGAAGCTGCGGTTCGTCGATCAGATGTCGACGGAGGATCGTGCGGAACAGCTGGCCGCGATTCAAGCTATGTACGAGGGCGAGAAAGCCCGTCTGGCGGACCTGCTGGCGCATCCGGAATGGGGTGGCGGACTGTTGGACGACTGGCTGTCCCTTGAGATCGAGCAGGTCGAGCGGCGGATCGGCTGGTGCCAGAAGATCGCCGACGAGGCCTGATCGGCACCTCATCCGCGCTTGTACAAGTTAAACGGCCCTCACCATCCAGCGAGGGCCGTCTTCATTTGAGGGCCCATCAACCGGCGATTTCGAAGCCGAGCTGAGGCGGGTTCTTGAGGGTCTGATAAATCACGCAATACCGTTCGGTCAGCTCGACCAGCTTGGCTCGCGCCTTATCATCCGCGTCGATATCCAGATCGAACGTCAGATCAATTGCCGTCAAGCCAATCGGCGTCTCGCGCGACACGCCCAACGTCCCGCGCGCATCCCACGTGCCCCGCGCTTTCACAACACCTCTGTTCACTTTGATGCCCATCGCGGTCGCCACACTGCTCAGGGTCACGCCAGCGCAGGCAACCAGCGCCTCAAGCAACATGTCGGCCGAGCATGCCGCACGTCCGTCGCCACCCGCCGCCGGATGCAGCCCCGCCGTGGTGTCGCCGGCCCAGCCGGGGATCGTGCAGGTGATATCCGCGCCCAGCCGCGCTTCCGCCTCGCCGACCACCAGGGCCGTCTCTGGATTATCCTTGTACCGCTGCTTGATCGGAGCCTGCAGCTCTCTCAGGGTTTGTGCATCCATCCGTCATATTCTCCACATTCCAGTTCTTTGAAAGCCGGGCTTCAACGCCGACATCATCCGGACCAAGCCATAGCACGGAACCCGGTGCAGGCTAAAATCGGTAGGAGCGCGCCGATACTTGGCGGGCGATATCACAGATGACGCTGCGCGTAGTCCAAGACGTCCGCCGGGCTGTCATCGGGCACAAGCACCTGCGCCACGCGGTCCGCATCGAGCGTCTCACCGAGCGCGATATCGCAATATGTTTCGACCGGTTCGATGGGCGGAAAATCCTTCTTGACCGCAAACCGTTTGCGAACGGCAAACGCATAGATACGCTCCTGGCCGGTCTCCAGATTGACCGTCGGCAGGATCAGGCGGAATCCGTTGATCCAGTACCGCTCGGCTCCATAGTAAATCGTCCCCACCGACAGAAACACCCGCGGCGTGGCCATGATTTGATCGTATTCAGCCAGGATCTTCGCGCGCACCCGTTCCGGCAGCACCTCGCTCAATCGCTCTCCACGGATTGAGCGCTTGTAGTATTCTCTGAACGATTCGCCGGCGAGAAGGCATTCCAGCGGCTCTCCAGGCAACCGGGCCCAGATCGCGACGAACGGCAGGTATGTGGGAAT
>CALAHL010000039.1 GCA_937891725.1 uncultured Rhodospirillaceae bacterium
CTCCAGATAGATCAGATCCGTTGCCGCACCGATCTGGTCGACATGGGCGGTCTCGATCTCCGTGACCACCGCCTTTGGGCCGACGGCGAAAGGAGAGCGGGATCGCCTGGACCTCGTGCGCAGAACCTGCAGGGTTCCAATGTCGCCGGCATGGGCATGCGTGGGAGCCGTGTGTTCGGTATCGGGGAGTCTTGTGACCGAGGCTGGAAGATCGTCGCGTGGGGCACCCAGGTGGGTGAGCCGGGCGTTGAAACGCGGAACCTCGCGGTTCCAGACATTCTGGAAATGCTGCCGCAGATCGTATGCGATCGGACCGGCGCTTTGGATGCTGACATCATGCCAGGTCTGGTCCGACGGTTTTTCGTGATCCGGATCGTCGAAGCGCCGCTCATCAATATCGAGGCCGCCCAGGATTGTGGCCTCACCGTCGAACACTGCCAGCTTCTGGTGGTAGGTCACCGGCCACATGCGGGGCGGGGGCCAGCCATTGATCTGAAACGCTTTGCCCTTGCGAGTCAGGGCGCGCCAGAGACCGGGAGACCGCTGACGCAGGTTCTCCGCGCCTTTTTGGCTGCGCGTTGTCGCCTCGGCGTGCAGTCCTTGGAGTTTGGACCAGACCAGCGGCCACAGCAGCCACCGTGTGACCAAACCGAATTCCCCTTCATGCAGGGCCGCGATGACTTGCAGGTCGCCTTTCGCGTCGGATGGGACGGCTGCGCAGAACCCCGTCATGTCCTTCCAGGTGCGTTGATGCAGGCCGTTGGCCATGACCGGTTCGAAATCGGTCATCAGGATACGGACGCGAACGCCTCTCGCGACCGTATTGGCAACCAGGTCACACCAGGTGTCGAGACCCTGCGATCGGGCCCTATCGGTCCGCAGCTTGGTGCGCGGCGATAGAACCCTGAAGCCGAGCAAGGCTTCCGTGCGCGCATCGAGCATCGCGTTTTCAAGCGCGGGATAGGCTGCACTCGCTTCGATCAGCGGCGTGGTCGCGACATCGTCACGCTTGGGAAAGGCTTCGGAACTGGACACTTGGGACGGGCTTTCGCACGCTGGAGGCGACGGGAGATCGGAGATTGGTATCTGGGGACAGGTTATGCCGTCCGCGAGTCTTTAGGGGGAATTTGTTTGCTTCCGATCCGCTGGCATCGTTTCGAGCAATAGCGCACCTGCTCCCAATTCCGCGTCCATTTCCGGCGCCATGTGAACGGCCGGTCGCAGGACGCACAGGTCTTGGTCGGAAGCTCGGATCTGCGGACGGTTT
>CALAHL010000040.1 GCA_937891725.1 uncultured Rhodospirillaceae bacterium
CGTGGTCAGCCAGTTCGGATCCATCTCCGGGACCGACGACAGCAACAGGTCGGTATAGGGATGGTGCGGCGGGGTGAACATGACGTCCTTCGGCCCCTGCTCCACCACCTTGCCCTGCTTCATCACCACCACCTCGTCGGCGATCGACCGGACCGTCGCCAGATCGTGGGTGATGAACATATAGGCCAAGTTCAGCTCCTTCTGGAGACGGTCCAGCAGTTTGAGGATCCCCTCTGCCACCAACTGGTCGAGGGCACTCGTCACCTCGTCGCAGATGATGAAGGTCGGGTCCGCTGCCAGCGCGCGCGCGATCCCGATCCGCTGCTTCTGTCCGCCGGACAGCTCAGGTGGGAACCGGCTGTAATACTGCGACGGCTCCAGCTCGATCAGATCCAGCAGTTCGTCCACCCGGCTCTTCAGGGCACCGCCCTTCAGACCGCCGTAGAACTGTGCGGGTCGACCGATGATATCGCAGATCTTGACCTTGGGATTCAGCGCGGTGTCGGCCATCTGATAGATCATCTGGGCCTTGCGCAATTCCTCCTTCGACCGCTGCTTGTAGCTCGGCGGCATCTCCTCGCCGTTCATCAGGATCTTGCCCTTGTCCGGCGGCAGCAGCCCGGTGATCACCCGGGCGGTGGTCGATTTGCCCGAGCCGGACTCACCCACGACCGCCACCGTCATTCCGGCGTGCACGTCGAAGGAGACGTCGTCCAAAACCTTGGTCGTCCCGTAGGACGCGTCGATCCCCTGCACCGAGACCACCGGCACGGCATCGCCCGTCGGCCGTTGTTTCTGATCCCGCTTGAAGCTGCGGACCGCCCAAAGCGACTTGGTATAGGCTTCCTTCGGACTTTTGAGCATCGTCTCGGTATCGGCCTGCTCGACCTCGTCACCCTTGAGCAGAACCTTGATCACGTCGGCCATCTGGGCCACCACCGCGAGGTCGTGGGTGATGTAGATCGCCGCCGTGTTGAACTGATCGACGATGTCCCGGATCGCGGCCAAAACCTCGATCTGGGTGGTGACATCGAGCGCCGTTGTCGGCTCATCGAAGATGATCAGATCCGGACGGCACGCCATCGCCATCGCGGTCATCGCCCGCTGCAGCTGACCACCGGACACCTGATGGGGATAGCGGAACCCGATATCCCGAGGATTCGGAAGCCGCAGGCGCTCGTAGAGCTCCATTGCGTCTTCCTGGCTCTCCAGCCGTTTCCGCATCCGGTAGTGAACCGGCGCCTCGGTGTGCTGATCGATCAGCTTATGTGCCGGGTTGAACGAGGCGGCCGCCGACTGCGCCACATAGGCGATGCGGGAGCCGCGAAGGGCCCGCCGATCCGCCTCGGAGGTGGTCGTCAGCTCCATGCCGTCGAACTCGATCGATCCGCCGGAGATCCGGCAACCGTCTCGGGCAAAGCCCATGGCCGCCAGACCGATGGTCGACTTTCCGGCCCCGGACTCCCCGATCAGGCCCATCACCTCACCCCGATGGAGCTTGAGATCGACGCCGTGGACGATCTCGATCCACTTCTCGTCGGAATAGCCTTCGATCCGCAGACCCTCGATATCGAGCAGAACGTCTTTCTTGTTGCCTGTCATGATGCTTACCCTTTCAGGCCGGACGACCGGAACAACATCCAGTCCACGACGAAGTTGACCGCAACCGTCAGAAGCGCAATCGCGCCTGCCGGGAACAGCGGGGTGATCTCACCGAAGGAAATCAGTGTCGCGTTTTCACGCACCATCGAACCCCAATCGGCGGTCGGCGGCTGAATCCCCAACCCGAGGAAGGACAGGCCGGCGACGAGCAGGAACACGAAGCAGAATTCGAGACCGAATTCCGCGATCAGCGGTGCGGTCGAGTTCGGCAGAATTTCGCGCCGGACCAGATACCACATTCCCTCGCCCCGCAGACGCGCGGCTTCGATGAAGTCCATCACCACCACATTACCCGCGACGGCACGTGTCAGACGGAACACGCGCGGGGAATAGATGATCGCGATGACGATGATCAGCACCGTAACACCGGTGCCGAAGATGCTGAGCAGCAACAGCGCGAAGATCAGCGACGGTACCGACATGATCACATCGACCACCCGTCCCATGAACTGATCCAGCCAGCCGCCGGTCGTAGCCGCGACCAGGCCTCCGATTGCGCCCATGAGGAAGGCGAGGATGGTAGCCGTCAGCGCGAGCCCGACCGTGTTCCGTGCCCCATAAACAAGACGGCTGAACATGTCGCGCCCGAGCTGATCCGCGCCGAGCAACAGGTTCTCATCCGCCGGCGCAAAGGCGGAGGTGATGATCTCCGCCTCGCCATAGGGTGCGATGATCGGAGAGAAGATCCCGGCGATCGCATAGGTTCCAATGATGAACAGGCCGAACGAGGCGGTCAGCGGGGCCGTCTTCATGGCCTTCGAGAACTCACCCCATCCCACAATCACCAGGAATTCCCGGAACGCGAAGGACGTGCCCACGCAAAGCGCGATCACTCCGGCGAAAATGGTGATGGTCCAAAGCGCCGACTCGCCACCCACGATCCCAACGATAAAGGAGACCAAGGTGAGCGAGAACAGTAGCATGAACGCCTTGCGGCTCTGAAAGTGCGCCGCCGTGCAGGAGGCACCGATCAGAAGGGCGTAGTATCCGATAACGAAGTAATTCATGGCCGCCCCCTCACTTCGGATGACGCAGGCGCGGATTCGTCAGAATCGCTCCCACATCCGCCGCCAGATTCAACAGAATGAACGTCGCCGCGAAGATCAGACAGCAGGCCTGAACCACGGGGAAGTCGCGCTTGGTCACGGCGTCCACCAGAAGCTGGCCGATGCCGGGGTACACGAACACGACCTCCACCAGCACGACACCGGTGATGAGGTAAGCGAGATTGAGCGCCACCACGTTGATGATCGGAGCCCATGCATTCGGAAGCGCATGCTTGACGATGACCTTCCAGCCAGGCGTGCCCTTGAGCCGCGCCATCTCGATATATGGAGAGGCCAGCAGCGCGATGATCGACGCGCGGGTCATCCGCATCATATGCGCCACCACGACCAGGACCATGGTCAGGGCCGGCAGGAAGGTTCGATGCAGAAGTTCAAGGAACGTCATGTTGTCGTTCAAGGTCGCGATCGACGGGAACATGCCGGTCTTCACGCCGAGATAGAGGATCAGCACATAGCCGAGGAAGAACTCGGGCGAGGAAATCGACGTCAGGGTCAGCACGTTCGCGACCCGGTCGAACAGGGTGTCCCGGAACAGCGCCACCACAACGCCCAGCAGAATCGCGATGGGAACCGCGATCACCGCCGCGTAGCTTGCAAGAAACAGGGTATTGGCAAACCGCGGCGCGATCACCTCGGTCACCGGAGACTGCGAGATCAGCGACACACCGAAATTGCCGGTAACGGCACCCGCCAACCATTCGAAGTAGCGGACCGGCGCGGGCTTATCGAGCCCAAGTGCTTCCCGCATGGCCTGAACGTTCTCCTTGGTCGCACCCTGACCGAGCACGGCCTCCGCGATATCACCAGGCAGCAGTTCAACAGCGCCAAAGATAAGAAGTGAAATAATAAATAGAGTGAAGAGCCCCAAGCCGAGCCTTTTGAGCACGATGGTCAACACGCCGCCCATTGCACGCCCCCTTTTGCAAGTTCGCTAAACTGAAAACGGACCGACCCGGACATCACAAACCAGAAACCCATTTGGGTCCATAGGTCGGACGTCTATCCAGAGTCGATCGCGCCTTCCGATCGGAACGGAGCGGGCGCCCGGAAAAGTCCAAAGCACCCGCTCCCCCCATGACGATCAGACGATCATCGGAGTTCAGATCCGATCAGGATTCGAACCACCAGCGGCTGCAGGCGCGAGCGCCATCCATCTGCCAGCTCGCGGCCAAATCGGGGCCGTGGGCCACGTTCTTGTTCCGCGCGTAGACGAAGTTGGTGAACATCGGGATGATGGTTCCCCCGTCGTTCTTCGCCAGCATCTGCATTTCGCGGTACATCTCGGCACGCTTGGCCTGATCCAGTTCCGCCTTGGCCTGCAGGAGCAGTTCGTTGAACCGCTCGTTCTGCCAGCGGCTCTCGTTCCAGGCCGCATCGTCCTTGTAGGCGAGGCTGAACATCACGTCAGGCGTCGGACGCGCGCCCCACTGCACCATGCAGAACGGTGCCTTGAGCCAGACGTCGGAATAGTACCCGTCGTTCGGCGCACGGTTCACCTTGATGTCGATCCCGGCCTGCTTGGCCTGTTCGGCGTACAGAACGCACATATCGACCGCACCGGAATACACGCTGTCCGCCGTGGTCAACTCAACCGACAAGCCTTCGGCCCCAGCCTTCTTCAGGTGGAACTTCGCCTTCTCCGGATCGTAGACCCGTTGCGGCAGGTCCGCCCAATACGGCATGTTCGGCGCAACGTGATAGTCGTTGCCCGGGATCGCCGTATCGAAGGTGATCTTCTTGATGATCTCCTCGCGATCCATCGCCAGCTTGAGCGCCATCCGGACGTCCACGTTGTCGAACGGAGCCGTATCGCAAAGCATCGGCATGGTGATCGCCGCCGCCGAAGGCACGTTGTCGACTACGATATTCGGATTCCGCTTCAGCAGCGACAGCGTCTTGAGCTCAAGCTGCGTGATGCCATCGACCTCGCCGGTGACCAGAGCGGTCTGGCGGGCGTTCGGATCGTTCAGCACCGTCATCTCGACCGCATCGAAATACGCGCCCTCACCGTGCCAGCCGTCATGCCGGGTAAGCGAGCACCCAACGCCGAACTCATTGTTGACGATCTTGTACGGCCCGGTGCCGTCGCCCGACTGCCAGTCAATGCTCCCGTCGGAGTTCGCCGGGCACATCGCCAAGTGATAGTCGGTCATCAGCCACGGCAGATCCGCATTGCCCGAGCCCAGCTTGATGGTGATGGAGTGATCGTTGTTCTTGACGATGTCGGTGACATCCTTCAGCAGCGCGGCAGCCGCCGAAGTGGTCTTCTCGCCCCGATGATGATTCAGGGAGGCGATCGCATCGTCTGCGGTAAACGGTTTGCCGCTGTGGAACGACGCGCCCTTGGCCAGCTCGAACGTCCATTCGGCCGCATCCGGAGTCGCACTCCAGGAATCTGCGATATCCGGACCCAGTTCGTTGGTTGCGGTGATCTGGGTCAGGTAGCTGCGGTAGGTATGCGCCA
>CALAHL010000041.1 GCA_937891725.1 uncultured Rhodospirillaceae bacterium
TGGGTCTGGGCTTCGTCGAGGCTGCGGGCGATGTTGACGATCACTTCGACCGAGACTTCCGGATGCAGCTGCACGCGCAGCGGCTCGAGACCGAGCTGCTTGAGCGGGCGGTCCATCCGGACCTGGTTGCGGTCGATGGTGAAGCCACCCTCGCTGACGGCGTCCGAAATATCGCGGGCGGTCACCGAGCCGTAAAGCTGACCGGCTTCACTGGCGGCGCGCACCAGCGAGATGATCAGGCCTTCCATCTTCTTGGCGACCTTCTCGGCCTCGCCCTTCTTGGACAGGTTTTCGGCCTCGAGCTGGGCGCGGCGTTCGCCGAACACAGCACGGTTCGCTTCGGTCGCGCGCAGGGCCTTTTTCTGGGGCAGAAGGAAGTTCCGGGCATAACCCGGCTTCACCTTCACTTCGTCGCCCATCTGGCCGAGATTCTCGACCCGCTCCAACAGAATGATTTGCATGTCTATCTCCTTCCCGGTCGTCCGGCCGTCACTTCAGGATGTACGGCAGGAGCGACAGGAACCGGGCGCGCTTGATGGCGCGTGCAAGTTCCCGCTGCTTCTTGGCGGACACGGCGGTGATCCGAGACGGTACGATCTTGCCACGCTCGGATATGAACCGACCGAGCAATTTAACGTCCTTGTAGTCGATCTTCGGCGCACCGGTGCCGGAGAACGGGCACGCCTTGCGGCGGCGCATGAAGGGCCGACGAACTGCGGCCCGAGCGATTTGCAACTGAGTCATGATCTATGCTCCTTCCGCGCGTTCTAGTCGTCACCGTGAGCGTCGCCGCCCCGGTCGCTACCACGATCACTGCCGAACCGGCCGCCATCGCGACGCGGACCACGATCCCGATCCCGATCACCACCTTCACGGCGCGGACCCCGGTCGCCACGATCGCCGCGATCACCCCGGTCGCCGCGATCTCCACGATCACTGCGCTCGCCGCGGGACTGCAGCATGACCGACTGACCTTCCTCATGCTCATCCACCCGAATGGTGAGATAGCGGAGGATGTCCTCGTTCAGGCGCATCAGACGTTCCATCTCCTGCACCGCGGCCGACGGGGCCTCGATGTTGAAGAGCACGTAATGGCCCTTGCGGTTCTTGTTGATGCGGTAGGAGAGGTTCTTGAGACCCCAGCTTTCGCGCTTCTTCACCTCTCCGCCACCGGCGGCGATGATGCCCGCGAATTCGTCCTGCAACTGATCGACCTGAGTCGACGAGATGTCTTGGCGTGCGATGAACACGCTCTCATACAACGGCATTGCCCACTCCTTGTGGATGTTGCGCCCGTGCTGTTGCGGCTTCGGGCAAAGCCATTCGGACAACCCGAACGGCAAGGAGTTATGTGAAACTCTGTCACCTCCGCCGAGCGACACCCGGCGAGGGAGCGCGCACTATACGCAGGAGTTCCGCCGAATCAAGCGGAACTTGGCCGCTTGGCTGGGGAAACAGGCCGTGGTCCTGAGGTTGGGAGGGTCGAACGGCCCTTAACGCTCCCGTGTCCCGCTGCTAGGCTTCGGTCAAGTCCGCACCAGATCGGGCAAATGGGAGGCGAGCATGCCGGACAAAAGGATCGCATCGGCGGTTGCCGAAGAGGCGGCGTTTCAGATCATGACCAAGGCCGGGATTGAAATCCCGGACGACTACCTCGGCGGGATCCAGGCGATGGCCAACACCGAGGAGGGGGATCTGTCCGCCTTCGTGCTCCGGGCGATGCTGGAGAACTACGAGGCCGCCAAGCAGGATCGCCGGGCCATGTGCGCCGATACCGGGGTGCCGCGCTATTACGTCAAGATCGGCAACGACGCCCAGATGGAAGGCGGCTTTGTCGAATTGGAGCGCTGTATCCGTATGGCGACCGCCCGCGCCACCCAGGAGGTGCCGCTGCGGCCCAACCGGGTGCATCCGATCAGCCGCCACGACAACAACAACAATGTCGGCATCAACGCGCCCGAGATCGAATACAGCTTCGAGCCCTATGTCGATTGGATCGACGTCACTACCGTGCACAAAGGCGGGCTGTTCGGCACCGATTACCGGATGCTGTTTCCGGGCGACGGGATCGACGGGATCAAGCGGTTCTTCCTCGACACCCTGGTCTCGTTCGGAAAGCGCGGATTGGCGTGCCAGCCTGCGATCGTCGGGATCGGGCTCGGCGGCTCGAAGGACACCTGTATGGTCCTCGGCAAACAGGC
>CALAHL010000042.1 GCA_937891725.1 uncultured Rhodospirillaceae bacterium
GTCGACCCTGATCGTCGAGACCCTCTGGAAAGCGCTGGCGAAACAGCTTCATAATGCCCGTGAGCACCCGGCGCCCTATGAGCGGATCGACGGGATCGACAAGCTCGACAAGGTGGTCGATATCGACCAATCCCCGATCGGGCGGACCCCGCGCTCCAACCCGGCGACCTATACGGGTGCCTTCACCCCGATCCGCGACTGGTTTGCCGGTCTGCCCGAAGCGCAGGCGCGAGGCTACGGAGCCGGCCGGTTCTCGTTCAACGTCAAAGGCGGACGCTGCGAGGCATGCCAGGGCGACGGGGTCATCAAGATCGAGATGCACTTCCTGCCGGACGTCTATGTCGAGTGCGATATCTGCAAGGGCAAACGCTACAACCGCGAGACGCTGGAGATCCGGTTCCGCGACAAGACCATCGCCGATGTTCTGGCGATGACGGTCGAGGAAGGAGCGGACTTCTTCAAGGCGGTCCCGTCGATCCGCGACAAGCTGGTGACCCTGAACCGGGTCGGTCTGGGCTACGTCAAGATCGGTCAACCCGCGACCACCCTGTCGGGCGGCGAGGCGCAACGGGTCAAGCTCGCCAAGGAACTCTCCCGGCGGGCAACCGGGCGCACCGTCTACATCCTGGATGAACCGACGACCGGCCTGCATTTCGAGGATATTCGGAAGCTGTTGGAGGTTCTTCAGGCGCTTGTCGAGCAAGGCAACACGGTGATCGTGATCGAGCACAATCTGGAGGTCATCAAAACCGCCGACTGGATCGTCGATCTCGGCCCGGAAGGCGGCGACGGCGGCGGCCAGATCGTGGCGGCCGGCACTCCGGAAGAGGTTGCTGCGGTAAAGGAAAGCTATACCGGGCACTACCTCACGCGATATCTCAAACCTGCCAAACCCAGTCGGAAGAGCGCGTAACTCTGTTCAAATCGTGACGGGCTCAGATATTGAACACCTTGCCATGCATCGGCATCGCCGGGGCGACGCCAATGCCTTGGACGTAGTCGAACCGGGCGCGCCGAGCCATGGTGGCGCAGTCGAAGGTCCCGGCGTTGATGAAATAGCGCCGGATATGCGTGCTCTTGTTCCCGACGACAAAATCCTTCATGGCCGCGACATCCGGCGGGCCGGGATGGTCCATGCCGGTACCGTCCATGGCCACAGCCATCATCTTGAGCCCACCCAGTTTGTCGGCCCGTCGAAATTCGCGCCCGAACTGTCCGATGAAGCCCGACACATAGGGCGACAAATAGGTGAAGATCCCGTGCAGCCGGGCCTGCGGAACCCCGTCCTCCAGCCCGTTGATCAGCAGCACCAGCTTTCGGTCCGCCACCTGCGGCAGGATCTTGCAGATCTCGAGATAGCGGGCGCGAAAGGACTTGATCGCGAGTGTGTCGAAATGCACCGGCACGATCAGAAATGCCTTCATCCGCTGTGACGTGGCTTCGGTCAGGGCCATGCCCGCCTTCTGCAACAAGAACCGATCAAGAGTGGCGGCCGCGGCCCCAGTGCCCGGATCGACGTCGACGTCCAGATCGACATCCTCGGGCGCGGTGATTTCGGCCTGATAGCAGGACACCAGTCGCTTGCGCATGTTGGCGACCGGCCAGAACCGGATCCCGAGCCTCTCCCGCGCCGCCTCGATCCGTGCCTCCTCGGCCTTCTCAGCGGCGCGCTGTGCCTCTTCAACCGTGGCACCCAGACCTTCGATCGTCTTGGGTGGTGGGTCGGCGCGGGGGACCTCGAACACCATCGGTTTGACCGAGACCGCATCGCCTCCGGCACCGGCGCCGGAGAGTTTCTCATTGACCTCCTTGCCGATCAGATTGGCGGTGACGCCAGCGGCCGCCTTGGTCGCCCTACCGAACAGGACGATGAACTGCTCATCGTTCATCAGGCAGTACACATCGTCTGAGGAGATATGCTTCTTGATGGTGGTTTCGGTAAGCAGATGGACCTTGTCCTTGATCCCGTCCCACTGGTCACCGAAGCGCTCCCGCAGGGCCTCAAAGCCTAGCATCTGCACATTGCCGGCGATCAAGGCATCGGCGGCGACCTTGTTCTGTCGAACGAAGGACAGCAGTTTCGAGGCGAAATCGGCAGGGTCGGAGGAGTCCAGCTTCTGCCGGTCAAACGACTGCAGATAGCTTTTCTCGCGGGTTTCGCGCGGGATTCCGCTCTTGAACTTATCCGCCATCGCCGCGTCCTCCCTGGCCTCATCTAGATGTAGGCCTTACGAATCTCCGGCATTTTAGGCGAACGCGCGCATTCACGCCATTGCAGGTGACCCACATGACGGCTATCTCCAGCACAGGTTAGATTTCCGTGACCTCCACTGATGACGCGGCAGGACGACAGCAATGAGCAATGGACCGGACAAACAGGGCAAAACCGGCGACATGGCGCCAGTGCACGTGATTGGCGGCGGCCTCGCAGGATCCGAGGCCAGCTGGGCATTGGCGCGGATGGGAGTCCCGGTGGTTCTTCATGAGATGCGACCGGTCCGCGGTACCGACGCGCACCAGACCGACGGTTTGGCTGAGCTGGTCTGTTCAAACTCCTTCCGATCGGATGATGCGGAAGCCAATGCGGTCGGTGTCCTGCATGCGGAACTGCGCCGGTGCGGCTCGCTGATCATGGCGGCCGGCGATCAGCATCAGGTGCCGGCAGGCGGCGCGTTGGCCGTGGACCGGGTCGAGTTTTCCAATACGGTGCAGCGGACCTTGGAAGCGCATCCGCTGATCACCATTCAGCGCGAAGAGGTGGCGGGGGCGCCGCCGGCGGACTGGGACAGTGTCATCATCGCCACCGGTCCCCTCACCTCAACCCCGCTGGCCGAGGCGATCCAGGAGCGGACCGGCGAGGATGCCCTGGCCTTTTTCGACGCCATCGCACCGATCGTGCACGCGGAGAGCATCGATTTCGACATCGCCTGGCTGCAGTCCCGTTATGACAAGGTCGGGCCCGGCGGCACCGGCAAGGACTACGTGAACTGCCCGATGACCGAGGCGGAATACGAGGCCTTCGTCGACGCTCTGCTTGAGGGTGAGAAGATCGCCTTCAAGGAATGGGAAGCCTCCACCCCGTATTTCAGCGGCTGCATGCCGGTCGAGGTCATGGCCGAACGCGGCCGCGAGACCCTGCGCTTCGGCCCCATGAAACCGGTCGGCCTGACCAACCCGAAGACCGGGCGTGCCGCCCATGCGGTGGTACAGCTGCGTCAGGACAACGCCTCCGCCACCCTGTTCAACATGGTCGGCTTCCAGACCAAATTGCGGCATGGCGAACAGGCGCGGGTGTTCCGGACCATACCCGGCCTGCAGAACGCCGAGTTCGCGCGTCTGGGCGGGCTGCATCGCAACACCTTCATCAATTCTCCCAAGGTGCTGGACAGCGCGTTGAGGATGAAAGCGGATCCGCGCCTGCGGTTCGCCGGACAGATCACCGGTGTCGAGGGCTATGTGGAGAGCGCGGCCATCGGGCTGATCGCCGGACTGTTCGCGGCCTGTGAGCGCCTGGATCGGGAACTGCCGATACCGCCGCGGACCTCAGCGCTGGGGTCCCTGCTCGCCCACATCACCGGCGAGGCGGAGGTCGAAACCTTTCAGCCGATGAACATCAATTTCGGCCTGCTGCCGCCGCCGGAGCAGAATTTCGTGATCACCGAGAACGGCAAGAAGAAAAAACTTAAGGGCATCGAGCGCAAGAAGGTGATGTCGGGCCGGGCTCTCGCGGACCTGGACGCCTGGTTGCCGTCGAGCGGACTGGCCCAGACCCTGCCGCTCGCAGCCGAGTAGTGCCGTCTGGTCAGCCCCCGACTCGGTAGAGAAGCGTCCGTCGCATGTGGCGCCATGCCAGCCCGGCAGGGATCTCGCCGACCTGCGCGGAGAAAGGATCTCCGCCAGATCTTTCGAAATTTCCTAAAATATCTCCCACCCGCGCGACCAGCAGACGATGGGGCCGCAGCACTCGCGCCTTCAAAGCCCGCTCCCGGCCCAGTGCTCGCTGTTCGTTTCGGGACCATTCAAGCACTGGGATGATCGCGCTACGCAACTGATCACTTGGTCCAGTATCTGATATTTTTTGGTGCGATATGCCATTTTCTTCAAGTAGTGCTGTAGGAATTGGTCGCCGCCCTGCGCGAATCAGATGAGGCAACCCGCGCATCAGTCCGGTAACCGCCCAGACCCGTCCGACGCGCCCACCCAGCTCAGGCTCTCCACCCAGGATGCGGGCCACAGCGCGGTGAAGATTGCCGCCGGTGCCGTCTGCATAGCCAACCAACGCGTCCAAATCAGCCGGCGCCTCTCCGTCCAGATCGGCCTCCCGGGCTTCGATCAAATCCCGCAGATCCGAGAGGAGATCCGGGGTCTCCCGAACCAGGTCCGCGAGCGGCGTGATGACCTCATGTTTGCGCGGCGCGCCCGCCTCGATCCCGTCCAGGCTGTCCCGCCACCATTGCAGACGGATCGCCCCGATCATCGGCTCGCTCACCACCTCGGCCGTCTTGGCGATCTCGTGATTGGCAGCCAACAGGACGAACAATGCGGCCTGGACCTCCGGCTTGGCGAACAGCACCGTCAGGTAGCGCTCCCGGTCGTGCCGCTCGACGAGGCGTCGGCAACTCTCGATGAAGCTATCGGACTCGGATGCAGCCAGAGCGGTCACGTTCCGAAAATCGCCCGGCGGATCGGCTCCTCAAGACCGGGCAGATCCCGCAGGCGCTCCGCATAGCCCTTGCGAAAATCGCGGTGCAGCTTTTCGTAGACCTGAACCAGGGCCTCGATCGCCGCCTTTTCCCGCGGCCCCAGCAACGGCGTCAGTTCCGCGAGCCGGGCCCGGCCCGCCTTCCGGCGCGTCTCCGCCCGCGCGAGCATGTCGGCCGCCAGTCGGTCCAGACGCACGTCGCCCGGCTGTCCGACCGCGTCGGCCAAGGTCGCCCGGCTCAACCCGGCGGCCTCCAGAGCTACTGTGGGGATCGTGATCAGACGCTGTGCCAACCTTGGGCCAGGCGCATCCGGTCCGACCGCGCCCACGTCCTTCGCCAGATCCCGCAGGATGTGCACCAGATAACAGAACACCCCAAGATCGGCCGCATAGAACCGTGCGGAGCGTGGCAATCCGTGCTTCAGGCCGCCCGGAACCTCGCGACAGCCCAGCAGGTAGATGAAGATCATGGCGGGCGCCACCGTGGCCCCCTCGGCATAGCGCTCAAACGCGGCCCAGTCATCCATCGGCGCCTCGGCGACATCCTCCTGCAACGCGGCGGCAAGCCCGTCCCACGGCGCGGGGCCCAGATCCGACGGCCGGATCACCAACTCGAAGCCGCGCGCCACTAGCTCCGGCAACGGACCCGGAATCGCGTTCTCGGCGGTTTGCCGTCTCCAGGCTTCCACCCGGGCAGAGATCACGGGACGCTGGCTATCGCGCACATCGGGCGGGAGGGTCAAAAACTCCTCGTCCACGATGTCGTCGATCACTCGCATGGCGGCATAAGCCACCGAAAACACGTCTCGGCGGTGGCGGGGCAGCAGGCGGGCGGCGTGGAACAGGGTTGAATTGTTTCCGGCAGCGATCGTCTCGCAGGCCGCGACGGCGTCTCGCAGCGAACGGTCGGTCATGGGGCGGCTCCACCGGGCAAGCTGGGAATCGGCAGAAGGGCTGCCGCCACACGGCGCTCCTCGGCGAGCAGCAGATTGTAGGTCCGACAGGCCGCTCCGGTGTCCATCATCTCGACCACCGGCCCGCGCTCGCGGATGGACCGCCGCACATCCGGGCGGATGAACACCTGTTTGCGGCCGCAGCCGATCAAAAGGATATCAAAGGTGCCCTCAGCCTGGAACAGGGCCTCGAGGCTTGCGAGGTCCAGCGCCTCCAGAAGAGCGGCCTCGTCGGCACCGGACGTCCAGCCGATCGGCCAGACCTCCGTCCGTTCGGGCATCACCAGCACCGGGCCATCGAAGACCACTTGGCTGACCTTGAAATGCCCATCGGCATAGCCCTGGACGATCTGCCGTCCTTCCGGGATCAATGGGGTTACGTCCATGGCGGCCTCTCCCCTTTGCCTAACTCAATGCTCGGTGCGTTCGTATTCCGGCATCTGCAGGCCGCTTTCGTCCTGCTCTTCATCCCCGCCTCGGCGCACGCCGGTGTACAGCAACAGCGGAACCGCCACGAACAGCGAGGAATAAGTTCCCACCACGATGCCCCAGATCAGCGCCAGCGCGAAATCCGCCAGCACCGGGCCACCAAAGAAGTAGATTGCGAACAGGGCGAGCAAGGTGGTGCCCGACGTCATCACGGTGCGCGACAGGGTCTCGTTGTTCGACAGATCCAGCAGATCCGCGAGTTCCATCGTCTTGTACCGCCGCAGGTTCTCACGCACCCGGTCGAAGATCACCACCGTGTCGTTGATCGAGTAGCCGGCAATCGTCAGAACGGCGGCGACGGTTGCCAGGTTGAACTCGTGCTGGATCAGCGCAAACAGGCCGATTGTCGTTACGACGTCATGGACCAGCGCCGCGATGGCCGCCAGGCTGAACTGCCATTCGAACCGGAACCAGACATAGACCAGGATAGACAGCAGCGCCAAGACAACCGCCCAGATCCCCGCCTCGATCAGTTCCGCCCCCACCGTCGGGCCGACGAACTCGGTCCGGCGGTACTCGACGCTGTCTCCAAGCGTGGATTTGATCTTGTCTATCGCGGCAATCTGCTCCCGCTCCTCGCCTTCCTGACGCTGCACCCGGATCAGAACCTCGTTCGGCTCGCCAAATTCCTGGATACTCACGTCGCCCAGGCTCAAGCCGCCCAGTTCCCCGCGAAGTTGGCTTACATCGGCGGGCCCTTCGGTTCGGATCTCGATGACGATGCCGCCCTTGAAATCGATACCGAAATTCAGCCCCATCATAGCGACGGACAGAAAAGAACCCAGAACCATCAGCGCCGAGAGGGCGAAGGCGTATTTCCGCAGGCCCGAGAACGGGACCTTGGTATTCCGGGGAACGAAGCGTACCGGCTTCAGCATGGTCGTGTCCTCGTTCTCAAATCGGAATGGCGCGGGGTTTGGTCCGGATCGCCCAGATTGCAACGAACATCCGGGTCACCATGACGGCGGTGAACATCGACGTGACGATTCCGATCGCGAGCGTGACCGCGAACCCTTTCACCGGCCCGGAGCCGAGCGCAAACAGGAAAATCGCGGCGAACAGCGTGGTCAGGTTGGAGTCGACGATGGTCGTCAGCGCGCGGCTATAGCCGGCCTCCAGCGCGTTGATCGGGGAGCGACCGTTATCCATCTCCTCCCGGACCCGTTCGAAGATCAGCACGTTGGCGTCGACTGCCATGCCGACCGTCAGCACAATCCCCGCGATCCCCGGGAGGGTCAGCGTGGCTTGCAGAACCGAGAGGGCGCCGAGGATCAGCACGATGTTGAAGCCGAGGGCGATCGTGGCGAACACGCCGAACAGCCCATAGGCGACGATCATAAACACCACCACCAGGCTCATGCCGACGACGGCCGCGACCTTACCTGCCTCAATGGAGTCGGCCCCGAGGCCCGGCCCGACCGTCCGCTCCTCCAAGACCGTCAGCGGCGCCGGCAGGGCGCCTGCGCGCAGCAGAAGCGCCAGATCCTGGACCTGCTGAACGGTGAACTGTCCGGTGATGATGCCGGAGCCACCCAGGATCGCGGTTTGGATCACCGGGGCCGAGATCACCTTCCCGTCGAGCACGATCGCGAACGGCCGCCCCACATTGGCGGCCGTCACATCGGCGAACTTGCGGCCGCCGACCGTATCGAAGCGGAACGAGACCACCGGGCGGTTTTCGCTGAAGGTTCCCTGGGCATCGATCAGGTTCTCACCCGACAGGATCGCCCGACGCTGAACCACATAGGAGGACGGTCCCTGATCGTCGATCGACGGAACCCGCATGGTCCCGGGCGGCGTCGCACCGGTGGCCGGCGCCGTGGTGTCGACCAGATGAAAGGACAGCTTGGCGGTCTGCCCGATCAGATCCTTGACCCGCTCCGGATCATCGATCCCGGGCAACTGCACAAGAATCCGGTCATCGCCCTGACGCTGGATCAAGGGTTCGCGGGTGCCGGTCTCATCGATCCGGCGACGGACGATCCCGATCGACTGCTGAACCGCATTCAGGGCGATTTCCTTAACGGTCTCCTCGGTCGGGGCAATCGTTATCCGGCTGCCGTCGACCGTGACCACATAGCCCTGATCGAGCCCCCGTGCGATCCGCTCCGCCTCGCTCAGCTCCCCGGGTTCCCGGACGCTGAACACGACGCTCTCATCACGCAGACCCAGGCCGGTGTATCCGATCCGTGCATCGCGCAGCGCGCGGCGGGCCGAATCCTCGACAGATTCAAGCCGCTCACGAACCAGGGTATTGGCTCCAACCTCCAGCAGAAGATACGAGCCGCCCTGCAGATCGAGCCCCAGACTGACCTGGCGGCCCGGAACACCGGCCGGCACGTCGCCGAAAGCGTCCTTTTCCATCAGGTTCGGCGCCGAATAGACCAAGCCGAGCAAGCACACGGCCACCACCAGGAAGATCTTCCAGGCTGGAAACTGCATCATGGTAGGT
>CALAHL010000043.1 GCA_937891725.1 uncultured Rhodospirillaceae bacterium
GGAATTTCTCCATTTGCGCTTCACAAAATAAAGCTGCTCGACTAATTTACTCACGATGAAATTAAACACGTCCCGTCTCTTCATTCTTATCCTCCCGTTATTTCTGCCCTGCGCAGTCATAGGGCAGGAAACCGAAGCGCCCGCCACGGATTCAGGAGCGGTTTCCGCCGCGGAAGAAACCGAGCGCATCGGCTACTTCGTTAGCCGTGATACCGGTGGCGACGGGAAGTTGACGCTCGAGGAATTCATGGCCGGGCAGCCGGAGACTGAAGATGCCGAGGCGCTCAGGTCACGCTTCACTTTTTGGGATGTCGACAAAGACGGCTTCCTTTCCCGCAGCGAATACGTATTTAAGGGCAAGCCTGTCGGCCAGTAGTGGCCTGAACTAGCCATAGGCGCTGTTCTTTTCGGCGCGTTGCAGGTCGGTCGTTCCAGACGGGTCCAGCCGGGAAAAACACCCCTGTTTCGGCGACAGGTGGGGCTTTCTCAGGTGTATTTGAGGATCTCTTCCACCGTGGTCTCGCCGTCGAAGATGGCTTGGAGACCTTCTTCGCGCAGGGTGCGCATGCCGAGTTCGATCGCTTTCTGGCGGAGTACCACACCGGGGGCTCGCTGGTTGATCATCTCGCGCAAGGTGTCGTTGAGACGCAAGGTTTCATAGATGGCACGACGGCCCTTGTAACCGGTGTCGTTGCACTCTTCGCACCCGTTCCCTTTGTAGAACTTCTTGTCGCCCACTTCGTGCGCGGAAAGTCCGAGGAGAAGAAGTTCCTCCTCCGACGGTTCGTAGGGCACGATGCATTTTGAGCAGGTGCGGCGGACGAGGCGCTGGGCCACGACCAACTCGAGCGAAGCGGAAATGAGGAATGGTTCGACCCCCATGTCGATGAGACGGGTGATCGCCCCGGTCGAGTCGTTGGTATGGAGGGAGGTGAAGACCAAGTGGCCAGTGAGCGAGGCCTGGATGGCAATCTGCGCCGTCTCAAGGTCGCGCGTCTCGCCGACAAGAATGCGGTCGGGGTCCTGGCGGAGGAAGGCGCGCAGGCATCGGGCAAAGTCGAGACCGATGCCTTCGTTGACCGGAACCTGAATGATGCCGTCGATGTCGTATTCGACCGGATCCTCGGCCGTAAGCAGTTTCGAATTGGGTTCGTTGATCTCGCGCAAGCAGGCGTAAAGCGTGGTCGTTTTGCCCGAGCCGGTGGGGCCGGTGACAATAATGATGCCGTTGGGCAGCTTGATCATTTCCCGCAGGGTCTTCTTCACGTTGTCCGGCACCCCAAGCTTGTCGAGATCGAGCTGGACGGCCGAGCGGTCGAGAATACGGAGCACGACGCTTTCGCCGAACTGGGTCGGCAGCGTGCTGACCCGGAGGTCGATGGAGAAGGGTTTTCCGTCGCGCGTGACGCTGCGCTGGATACGGCCGTCCTGCGGAAGGCGGCTTTCGGCGATGTTGAGGTTCGAGATGATTTTGACGCGGGAGATCAACTCTCGACCGATCGAGCTGTAAGCCTTTCGGTCGGAACGGGTGAGGAGCGAGCGCAGGGTGCCGTCCACCCGCATGCGGACATCCATAAAGTCCTCAAACGGTTCGAAGTGGATGTCGCTGGCTTTGGCCTTGACCCCGATATCGATCAAATTATCGATGATCTGGGTGACGTATTGGGCGCGGTCTTCCTCGGAGAGGTTGCCGGCCAAAACCGCCGTGCCAGCTTGGCTCAGTTTTTCCCGCAGTTCTTTTTGGGTCAGGGTGGCAAACCCTTCTGTCGCGTAGTCGATGGTTTCGTAATACTTCGCGATGAGTTCCTCGATGCGCCGGACCGGTGCCACGCTGATTTGGATGTTTTCGTGGAGCGCAAACCGCAACTCTTCGATTCTTTGCGCGTCGAGCGGGTCGCTCATGGCCACGTAGAGCGTTCCATCGAGGGTGGCCACCGGCAGTGCCTGATGAAGACGGGCCAAACCGACGGGAATTTTATCCCGCAGGCTGTTTTCCAGCTCGAAGTCGGTCAGATCGATGTAATTGGCGCCGATGGCCTGCGCGATGGTCTGGTAAAAAGTGTGTTCGTCGATGTGGCCCTCCTCGATGAGGAAATCTTCGGGCGCGCGTCCGCTCTCCAGAACAGCCTGAAGAAGGGCATCCGACTGTTCTGCCGGGAAGATGCCCTGATCAACCAACGTGGTGATGACAAGGTGCGGGTCCATGCTATTC
>CALAHL010000044.1 GCA_937891725.1 uncultured Rhodospirillaceae bacterium
CGCGGCCTTCAGGGTGTGCGCGAGGCCGACCAGGTTGACCTGGATGGTCAGCTCGGGGAACTCCCGCTCACGGTCGTCGCCCGAGGTGACCGCCGCTCCGTAGTAGACGTGCTTGATTCTGTGATCGCCGAGCGCCTGGGTGATCGGCCCCAGCTCCCGGATGTCGCCGCGCACCAGGGTGTAGTTTCCTGGCAATCCGTCGAAGCACCGCTTGGCGACCGGATGCAACTCGTTCAGGTCGAAAAGGACGACATCCTCGCCGGCGGCCAGAAGATGTTCGGCGGTCGCCAAGCCGATAAACCCGCAGCCTCCGGCGATGAGCGATGTCATGATGCCGTCCTTTCCAAATTGGTGATCGGAGACGCCGTTACTTGGCGTCCGCCGCGACCTGCATCTTGACGATGTGATCCGGATTCTGCGGCGGCTCGCCCCGCTTGATGCCGTCGACCAGCTCCATGCCGTCGGTCACGGTTCCGAAGACGGTGTACTGACCGTTCAGGAACGAGCAATCGTTGAAGCAGATGAAGAACTGGCTGTTGGCCGAGTTCGGGCTCTGCGAACGCGCCATGCCGAGCGTGCCCCGACCGTAATTGGCGTCGGAAAACTCCGCCGGCAGATCCGGCTTCTTCGAGCCGCCCCGGCCGGTGCCGGTCGGATCGCCGGTCTGCGCCATGAAGCCTTCGATCACCCGATGGAACACAACCCCGTCGTAGAATCCTTCGCGCGAAAGCTCCTTGATGCGGGCGACATGCTGCGGTGCCAGATCGGGCCGCAATTCGATCACCACGCGCCCGGATTCAAGTTCCAGGTACAGGGTGTTTTCCGGGTCCGCCGCAGCGGCCCCTCCGGTGGTGGTGCTCATAAGTGCTCCCAGTATGAATGCGACGAACGCCAGCCTACGCATGGACGTCCTCCTCGATGGTGGTTTCGGACAAGCTATCAACTTCCCAGCCCCGCTCGGCGGACACCATAGCCAAGCCGTCCGAGGACGCAACCACTCGGCCCCAGGCCGGTGGTGGGACGGCTCCCAGCGCCGCGTGCGGTTGCCAGCAATTTCGGGAGCGCGTATCTCATTGGGTACAGAAAACCGGGGATCACATGATGAACGTCGAGCATACGACCGATTCTCCCTCGCTCGGGGCGGATTTTCCCGAGGCGGATCGTGCCGCGTGGCGCGCCCTTGTCGAAAGCGCCCTGAAGGGGGCGGATTTCGAGAAAGTGCTGACCACTCCGCTTGCCGAAGGGCTGCGCATTCAGCCGATCTACGCGGCGGACGAGGGTGCGTTCGACACCGATGCCGTCACCCGACATGCCGGTGCCGCCGACCGGGTACGGTTCGGCTGGGACGTCCGGCAGCGCCACGGCCATCCCGATCCCGAAGCGACCAACGCCGCCATTCTGACCGATCTGGAACGGGGCGTGACCTCGATCGAACTGGTGTTGGACCGCAGCGTGCGTCTGGCCGATTTGCCGAGCGCCGAGCATGCGGACGGCGTGCTGGCCCATACGGTTGACCGATTAGACACCGCGCTGAACGGCGTATTCCTGGACGCCGCCACCGTCGCCCTTCGCCCCGGTGCCGCATTCGAGCCGGCCGCCGCCTTGCTGGCGGCCCTCTGGCGCCGACGCGGAATCGCCGAGACCGACGCGCATGGCCATTTCGGCGCCGACCCGCTGGGCGCATTGGCTGCCGAAGGCAAACTGCATGAGCCGGTCGACGCCGCCGTCGCACGCGCCGCCCGGCTTGCGGCCCACACCCACAGCACCTATCCGAACGCCACCAGCCTCTCGGTCGACAGCACGCCCTATCACGACGCGGGTGCCGACGAGGCGATGGATCTGGCCTATGCGATGGCGACCGGTGTCGCCTATCTGCGCGCGATGGAGACGGAAGGTCTCACCCCGGCAGACGCCGCGCGGCAGATTCAGTTCACCCTGCCGACCGGCGTCGACGTGTTCCTGGGCATCGCCAAACTGCGGGCGGCCCGCATGTTGTGGGCGCGCGTTCTGGAAGCCTCCGATGTGGCCGAAGAGGCGCGCGGCATGCGCCTGCACACTACAACGGCCGCCCGGAACCTCTCGCAACGGGACACCTGGGTGAACATGCTGCGGGTGACGGTCGCGACTTTCGCAGCTGGCACCGGCGGGGCCGACAGCATCACCGTTCCCCCCTATACAGACGCCCTGGGTCTGCCGGACGGGTTCGCCCGCCGCGCCGCCCGCAACACGCAGCTTCTGCTGCTGGAGGAGAGCCATCTGGCCCGGGTGATCGATCCCGCGGGCGGCAGTTGGTATGTCGAGCGGCTGACCCAGGATCTGGCGCAGATCGCCTGGGAGAAATTTCAGGAGATCGAGCGGGCCGGCGGCATGGCCCAGGCCCTGACATCCGGAAAGATCGCTGAAGATTGCGCGGCTGCCTGGTCGACGAAAGAACGTCAGGTCGCCAAGCGACGGATCGAGCTGACCGGGGTCAACACCTTCCCCAAGATCGACGAGGTTCCGGCCGATGTGGTTCTGCCGGATCTGTCGGCATTGGCCAAAGCAGCAAGCGCCGGCCTTCCGGCTCTTAACCGCATCGCCCCGGAGGCGGATTTCGAAGCCCGTGTGGCCGCCGCATACGACGGTGCCTCCGTCGCGGATCTGACGCCGGAGGGCGCCGCAGTCTCGATCCAGCCGCTCACGGCCCATCGGCTGGGAGAGGCATTCGAAGCGCTTCGGGACGCCTGTGACGCAGCCGAGAGCCGTCCCACGGCGACCCTGATCGAAATCGGCCGCCCCGCCGACTACACCGCCCGTGCCACCTTCACCCGGAACTATCTGGGCGCCGGCGGGATCGGGGCGGAGGATATGGAAATCGCCACCGCTGACGATCTCAGCACGGTGACCGGTTTGGCGGTGATCTGCTCCAGTGATAAACTCTATGACGACCAAGCCGAAGCGGTGGCGCGGGCCCTGAAGACGGGTGGTGCCACTAGAGTGCTGTTGGCCGGACGTCCGGGCGAGCGCGAACACGCCTTGCGGGACGCCGGGGTCGACGGGTTTATCTTCGCGGGCGACGACACGCTCGCCATGTTGCGCGGCATGCTGACCGAGATGGGAGTGCTGTCATGAGCCGGATCCCGAATTTCGCCGAGGTTGACTTTGCAGCCCCTGCCGGTGCCGCAGCAACCACGCCCGAAGGCGAAGGTCTGATCTGGTCGACGCCGGAGAAGATCGAGGTCAAACCGCTCTACACCAAGGCGGACACCGAAGGGCTCGACCATCTGGGCGGCTGGCCGGGCATCGCGCCCTATCTGCGCGGCCCCTATTCCACCATGTACGTCCAGAAGCCGTGGACCATTCGGCAATATGCCGGGTTCTCGACGGCCGAGGAGTCGAACGCCTTCTACCGCCGCAATCTGGCGGCCGGGCAAAAGGGACTTTCCGTCGCCTTCGATCTCGCCACCCATCGGGGCTATGACAGTGACCATCCACGCGTCTCCGGCGATGTCGGCATGGCGGGCGTGGCGATCGACAGCATCATCGACATGCGCAAACTGTTCCACGGCATCCCGCTGGATAAGATGAGCG
>CALAHL010000045.1 GCA_937891725.1 uncultured Rhodospirillaceae bacterium
GACCGGTGCCGCGGTAGCTCAGTTGGTAGAGCAACGCATTCGTAATGCGTGGGTCGGGGGTTCAAATCCTCTCCGCGGCACCATTTTTCCGGAAATGTTAGACACCTCCGCCAGCGTATTAGAAAATCCGCCCTTTGGCGCCATCACACCACCCCCGGCAGCACATGACCCCCGAACCGCTCCCGCAGCTGTAGCTTCGAGAGCTTTCCGGTCGCCGTGTGCGGCAGATCGTCGGTGAAGATCACGTCGTCGGGCAACCACCATTTCGCGACCTTGTCCGACAGGTAATCCCGCACATCGTCGGCGGTGGCGGTCTTGCCGATTTCCAGCACCGCGATCAGCAGTGGCCGCTCCCCCCATTTCGGGTGGGACGCCGCGATCACCGCGCATTCACGGATCGCCGGATGCCCAAGGGCGGCGTTTTCCAGGTTGATCGAGCTGATCCACTCGCCCCCTGATTTAATCACGTCCTTGCTGCGGTCGACGATGTAGAGAAAGCCGTCCGGGTCGATCCGGGACACGTCGCCGGTGCGCATCCAACCCTCGGCATCATGGACCCCGATCCCCGCATCGGGGTCGTTGAAATATTCGGCCATGACCGAGGGACCGCGCACCAGAAGCTCGCCGAACGCCACCCCGTCATGGGGCAGCCGGTTGCCATCCTCGTCCACGATCTTCAGCTCCATACCGAACAGACGGCGGCCCTGGCTGGTCTTCCGGGCGCGGCGCGCATCTTCGCTCAGCCGGTCATGGTCGGGGCCGAAGGTGGTGACAGTGCCGACCGGGCTCATCTCGGTCATGCCCCAGCCGTGGATCACGTCGACGCCGAAATCCCTCTCGAATTCCGCGATCATCGGCGCCGGTGCGGCCGAGCCGCCGATCAGCACGAGCTCCATGCCGGTGGGCTTGCGGCCATGTTTGCGCATCTCCCCCAGCAGCCCCATCCAGACCGTCGGCACCCCCCAGGCGGCGGTCACCTGCTCCTGATCCATCAGCGCGAACAGGCTCTCGCCGTCCAGGCGCGGGCCGGGGAACACCGGACGGGTACCGACCAGCGGCATCACATAGGGCAGCCCCCAGGCGTTCACGTGAAACAGCGGCACCACCGGCAGGATCGACTGTCCCGGCCGCAGCCCGATCCCGTCCGCCACCGTCAGCAGCCCCATGGAATGCAGCACGGTCGACCGGTTGGAATACAGCACGCCTTTGGGATTGCCGGTGGTCCCGGAGGTGTAGCAGAGCCCGCAGGCGGTGGTCTCCTCGAATTCCGGCCAGACGATGCTCTCGGACTGCCCGTCGAGCAGCGCCTCATAGCAGAGCGGATTCGGCAGCGTGGTCTCAGGCATGTCCTCGGGTGCGCACAGGATCACGTAGCGCAGATCCTTCGGCAGCCGGTCCGCCACCCCTTCCACCAGCTTCACGAAACTGGTCTCCAGGAACAGCAGCCGGTCGTCGGCGTGGGTGATCACATAGATCAGCTGCTCGGTGAACAGGCGCGGGTTGATGGTGTGACAGACCGCTCCGATCCCGCCGATCCCGTAATACAGCTCGAAATGCCGGTAACCGTTCCAGGCCAGCGTCGCCACCCGGTCACCGAATTTCACGCCTTGAGCGGACAACGCATGGGCCAGCTGCGCGATCCGCTTGGCGGTGTCGCCATAGGTGCTGCGGTGGACGTCACCCTCGACCCGCGCCGAGACGATCTCGGTCGACCGCCGGATGTCGGCCGCGAAATCGATGATGCTGGAGACCAGCAGCGGCCGGTCCATCATGAGCCCACGGGTCATGCCGTCTTCTCCCTGATATGCCGAACGTCCTGTCGGCTTGTGCTGTTTCGAGAGTAGCACGCAGGTCGGGTCCTTGAACCAGAGGGAAGTGCCGGAATAGTCTTGCCGGAACAGCGGCCGATCAACGGCCCTCGACCCGGAGGAAACATCTTGGATCCGTACTTCGAGGCCTGGCCGCCCCGGCGTGCCGCGAGCCCTCGGCGCACAAGGCCGTCCAAGAATTTCGAGAACACTTTATGCCGGGCCGCCGCACGGGCGGCGATCCGTGACTGGTGCCGGGACCGCAGGGCGGCCTACAAAGTACTGACGGTTATACCCTATACCGATCAGTTTGCCCGACCCGGCCCGGGTGCCGCCTGACCGACCGATAACCCCGGCCTCTCCCGGCCGAAGGAGAACACGATGTACGAAATGTCCGACAAGGCGAAAGCCATTCGTGAGAAGCTGCTCGCCTTCATGGACACCCATGTCTATCCCGCCGAGGCGGTCTACAAGGACCAGCAGGCTGGCATGGAGTCGCGCTGGGCCGTGCCGCCGATCATGAACGAGTTGAAGGCGAAGGCACGGGCCGAGGGGTTGTGGAACCTGTTCCTGCACGACGAAGAACTGGGCGGCGGTCTGAGCAATCTCGATTACGCCCCGCTCTGCGAGATCATGGGCCGGTCGCCGATCGCACCGGAAGTGTTCAACTGCTCGGCGCCCGATACCGGCAACATGGAAACTCTGTACCTGTTCGGCTCGGACGAGCAGAAGGCGGAATGGCTGACGCCGCTGCTGGCGGGCGAGATCCGCTCCTGCTTCTCGATGACAGAGCCGGACATCGCGTCCTCCGACGCGACCAACATCCGGACCGAAATCCGGCTGGACGGAAACGAATACGTGGTCAACGGTCGCAAGTGGTGGTCGTCCGGTGCGATGGACGAGCGCTGCAAGATTGCCATCGTGATGGGCAAGTCCGACCCGTCCGCCTCCAAGCACAAACAGCAATCGATGGTCCTGGTCCCACTCGACACACCGGGTGTGAAGATCGTCCGCCACACCACCGTGTTCGGCTGGGACCACGCGCCCTCCGGTCATGCGGAGATCCACTTCGACAATGTCCGCGTGCCGGCCGGCAACATTCTGCTGGGGGAGGGACGCGGTTTCGAGATCGCCCAGGGTCGCTTGGGCCCGGGTCGGATTCACCACTGCATGCGCCTGATCGGGCTGGCCGAGCGGGCGCTGGAGATGACCTGCATCCGTGCCTGGGGACGCTCGGTGTTCGGCCAGGAACTGGCCAAGCACGGCTCGCTGCGCCAGGACATCGCCCGGTCGCGCTGCGAGATCGATCAGGCCCGCCTTCTGACCCTACATGCCGCCCACATGATGGACACGGTCGGTAACAAGGAAGCCCGCCAGCAGATTGCCATGATCAAGGTGGTCGCGCCGGAGATGGCCTGCAAGGTCATTGATCGGGCAATCCAGGTGCACGGCGGTGCCGGTGTCAGCCAGGACACCTTCCTCGCCCACGCCTATGGCAAGGCCCGCATCCTGCGGCTGGCCGACGGCCCGGACGAGGTGCATCGGGAAAGCATCGCGCGGATGGAACTCAAGCCCTATCGCCCCCCAATCGACGACAACCAGGCAGCGGCGGAATAAGATGATGACCAGCATGTTCGATCTCACAGGCAAGGTCGCCATCGTGACCGGCTCGACCCGCGGCATCGGGCGCGCGATCGCCGAAGCCTTCTGCGCGGCCGGGGCCAAGGTGGTGATCTCTTCCCGTAAACGGGAGGCCTGCGACGCGGTGGCGTCCGAACTGTCCGCCAAAGGATATGACGTGATCTCGGTGCCCTGCCATGTGGGGCGGTCGGAGGAACTAAAGACCCTGGTCGATGCGACGGTCGAGAAATGGGGCCGGGTCGACGTGCTGGTCTGCAACGCCGCGACCAACCCGGTCTACGGCCCGATGCATGAGGTGCCGGAGGACGCGTTCGACAAGGTGATGTCGACCAACCTGAAAAGCGTGTTCCTGCTCTGCAATCTGGTGGCACCTGGCATGGCGGAACGAGGGTCCGGCTCGATCATCCTGATCTCCTCGATTGCCGGCATCCGCGGTAATCCGGTGATCGGGGTCTACGGCATCTCGAAGGCCGCCGAGGCCGGACTGGCCCGGAATCTGGCGGTCGAATGGGGTCCTAAAGGCGTACGCGCCAATGCGATCGCTCCCGGTCTGATCGCCACCGATTTCGCCAAGGCCCTGACCGACGATCCGGTGCGCAAGGCCCGGGCCGAGGAGCAGACGCCGCTGCGCCGGATCGGGGAGCCGAAGGATATCGCCGGCGTGGCCCTGTTCCTTGCGACCGATGCCGCCGCCTATGTCACCGGACAGACCATCGTCGCCGATGGCGGAGAGACAATCTCGTGACGGAAGCGGACGGCACGATCGAGATCCGGGATGCGCACCGGATCGATCTGGACAGCTTGCGCCGCTATCTCGACGGCCACCTCGACGGGGTCGCCGAACGGTTCGACGTCCGGCAGTTTCAGGGCGGGCAATCGAACCCGACCTATCTGATCACCACCGGTGCCGGACGGTTTGTCCTGCGCAAGAAACCGCCGGGCAAACTGCTGCCGAAGGCCCACGCGATCGAGCGGGAATACCGGGTGATGAAGGCTTTGGCGGACACCGACGTGCCGGTCCCCCGGATGCGCCTGCTCTGCGAGGATGAAAGCATCGTCGGCACGCCGTTCTTCGTGATGGACTTCATCGACGCGCGGGTCGAGACCGATCCGGGATTGGCCGGCATGATCCGCACGGAGCGGCGTCCGCTCTACCGCTCGGCCGTGGCCACCCTGGCGGCCCTGCATACCCTCGAGGTTGAGGCGGTCGGCCTGAGTGATTTCGGACGACCGAACAGCTATGTGGAGCGGCAGTTCAATGCCTGGGGCACATCCTATCGGGCAACCGAGACCGATCCGATCCCGGCGATGGACAAGCTGATGGCCTGGATCCCGGAGCACCTGCCGCACGCCGATGAGACGGCGATCGTGCATGGCGATTTCCGCATGGGCAATCTGATGCTGGATCATCACGCGCCGAAGGTTGCCTCGGTGCTGGATTGGGAGTTGGGCACCCTCGGTCACCCGCTGTCCGATCTCGGTTATTTCTGCACGCCCTTTCATCTGCCGAACGGCATTCCCGGCGTGCGCGGGGTGCTGGGTCTGGACCTTGCGGCGCAGGATCTGCCGGACCGGGACTGGGTGGTCGAGACCTACTGTAAGTTGACCGGACGCGACGGGGTGCCGGACATCGATTTCTACGTCGCCTTCAACCTGTTCCGCCTGGCCGCCATCCTACAAGGCGTCTATGCCCGTGGTATGGCCGGAAACGCGGCCAACAGCGACGCGGCCGAGGTCGGCAAGCGGGCGGGTCTGATGGCCGAGACCGGCTGGGCGATCGCGTCGAAAAACTGATAAACAAGAAGACAAACGAACAAGACGAATCCGGAGGAACCATGAGCGACGTCGTCATCTACAGCCGCGAGGGCGAGGTTGGCCTGATCACGATCGCCAACCCGCCCGTCAACGCCTCAAGCCAGGCGGTCCGCCAGGGCTTGCTGGACGCGCTTGCGAAAGGAGTCGCGGACGACGGCGCCAAGGCTCTGGTGATCCTGGGCGACGGCCGGACCTTCATCGCGGGTGCCGACATCAAGGAGTTCGGCAAGACCCCGCTCGACCCGCCGCTCGGCGAGGTGATCAACCAGATCGAAACCGCGCCGAAGACCACCATCGCCGCGATTCACGGCACCGCCCTGGGCGGTGGATTGGAAGTGGCTCTCGGCTGCCGGTTCCGGGTCGCCGTCAAATCCGCCAAGGTTGGACTGCCGGAAGTCCTCCTCGGGATTCTGCCCGGCGCCGGCGGCACCCAACGTCTGCCACGCGTGGCGGGCGTCGACAACGCGCTTGAGATGATCACCACCGGACGGCACGTTCCGGCACCCGAAGCCTTTGAGCTTGGTATTCTGGACGAGCTGTCGGCGGAAACCGACGTCAAGGCGGCCGGGCTGGCCTTCGCCAATCGGGTGATCGCTGAGGGACTGGCATCGAAACCTGTCCGCGAGCGGGACGAGAAGCTGGCCCAGGCTCGCGCCGACCGGACGATGTTCACGGAGATCCGCGCCAAGCTGGAGACATCCGCGCGCGGCCTGTTCTCGCCGTTCCGCTGTGTCGATGCGGTCGAGGCGGCCCTGGATGCACCCGACTTCGTCGCTGGCCTGAAGCGGGAACGCGAGCTGTTCCAGCAATGCATGGACAGCCCGCAGCGGGCCGGGCTGATCCATTCCTTCTTTGGCGAACGCGAGGTCTCGAAGATCCCCGGCATGCCGAAAGACCTGCAAGGCCGCGCTGTCGGCAGTGCCGGTGTGATCGGCGCGGGAACGATGGGCGGCGGGATCGCCATGTGCTTCGCCAATGCGGGTATCCCGGTGACGGTGGTCGAAACCAGCCAGGAGGCGCTCGACAAAGGGCTCGGCAAGATCCGCGCGAACTACGAGATCAGCGCCAGACGCGGCCGATTCACGGAATCCCAGCTCGAAGAGCGGATGGGCCGGATCACCGGCTCGCTCGACATGGCGGATCTCAAGCATGCCGACATGATCATCGAGGCGGTGTTCGAAAGCATGGAGGTCAAGCGCGAGGTGTTCGGCAAGCTCGACGCGATCGCCAAACCGGGGGCGGTGCTGGCCTCCAACACCTCCTACCTGAACGTGGACGAGATCGCCGCCACCACCAAACGGCCGCAAGATGTGTTGGGCATGCATTTCTTCAGCCCGGCCAACGTCATGAAGCTGCTGGAGGTGGTGCGCGGGGCGAAAACTTCCGACGAGACCCTGCGGACCGCGCTGGATATCGGCAAGAAACTCGGCAAGATCGGTGCGGTTTCCGGCGTCTGTGACGGGTTCATCGGCAACCGCATGCTGAAGATCTACAAAATTCAGATGGATTATCTGCTGGAGGACGGTGCGCTGCCCTGGGAGGTGGATGCGGCGATGACCGCATTCGGCTTCCCGATGGGACCCTATGCGGTCGGTGATCTGGCCGGGCTGGACATCGGCTATATGAACCGGCGGCGGGAAGACGCGACCCGGGATCCTGCCGAACGGTATGTGACGATCGCCGACACGCTGTACGACAAGGGTCGACTGGGCCAGAAGACCGGCTCCGGCTGGTACCGCTACGAAGAAGGCAACCGCAAACCGATCCCGGACCCGGAGGTCGAGGCCATCATCCTTGCCGCGTCCGAGCAGAAAGGCATCGCCCGACGTCTGATCGACGCGGATGAGATCCGTACCCGCGCCCTGTGCGCGCTGGTCAACGAAGGGGCCCGCATCCTCGATGAGGGCATCGCCTTCCGACCGGTCGACATCGATATGGTCTGGCAGTTCGGCTACGGCTTCCCGCGCTACGAAGGCGGTCCGATGTTCTGGGCGGATCGGCGCGGTCTGGACAAGGTGATGGCGGATATCGAGCGGTTTGCCGCCGAAGACCCGAAATCCTGGTCGGTTGCGCCTCTGCTGAAGAAACTCGCCGCCGAGGGCTCAACATTCAAAGCCTGGAGCGCGGCGCAGTGACGAATGCGGTATTGTCCAGGCCGTTGACCCACTCCGCGACCGTACCACGCTCAATAGTCCGAGCCGACCAGAGGACAGGAGAGACCCGATGGATCTGAACTACACCCCCGAAGAGCGCGCGTTCCGCGACGAGGTGCGGGCCTTCCTGGCCGAGAAGCTTCCCAAGGACGTGGCCGCCAAGGAAAAGAACCATAAGCGGCTGACCAAGGACGACCATCTGCGCTGGATGGGCGCGTTGTCCGAACGCGGCTGGCTGGGGGTGAACTGGCCGGTGGAATACGGCGGGCCAGGCTGGGACCCGGTCCAGCGGCACATCTTCGATGAGGAATGCACCGCCGCCGGCGGACCGCGCATTCTCTCGTTCGGGGTGTTCATGGTCGCCCATGTGATCATGAAGTTCGGCAATCAGGCCCAGAAGGACTATTACCTGCCGCGCATTCTGGATCTCAGCGACTGGTGGAGTCAGGGCTATTCCGAACCGGGCGCCGGC
>CALAHL010000046.1 GCA_937891725.1 uncultured Rhodospirillaceae bacterium
CTATCGCTTCAAGGCCAGCTCCGAGACAGCGAAAAAGAAACGGAAGGAAACACCAGCATTGACGCCAGCGTGACACGCAGAACATAACGACCGGGTGGGTCAGATCTCGGTGACAATGCCGGGTCAAATCTCAGTGGCAATCAACACGCATGTACAGATTGAAGCCGCCCGTCGTCCAATTGATGATTTTCCTCGCCGCAGGCCTGGTTGCTTTTCGAGGCTATTTGGCAGTTGCTGATATTGCCAGCGGCGATCCGTCCGAGGCTCTGGCCTTTCCTCTTACCGTGATCTTGCCCGGTCTCGCATTTGCATTCTTGGCCTTGCGTCGTGATATGTCCTCGCAAGAAGGCACCCTCATGCAGTTGGGGGCGATGATCCAGATATTGCTCATCCTTGCTTTGCCCCGTTTCGGGCTGCACCTTGCACTTGGTTTTCCGATCGTATTCCTGATCGTCGAACTCGTCGAAACAAAGATGCCTGTCATGATAAAGGTGAAGATCCTGCACAGGCTGCTGATATGATTGCGTTGTCCCTGCCGGAATCATGGATGATCCTATTGCGCTGGGTCCTGTTGTTGGGTCCAGTCTGCTTGACGCTTTCGATGGCACTGCTGCGAAACCTGTCCGCAAGGGCGCAAATCGCCGGTTTGTTCGCATTTCTCTACGGTGTTGCCGCGATCTTCGTCGGCCATTCCCTGGCTGTTTGGATCGGATGGTGGCACTATGGCTGGGACGCATTGATGCTGAACGGCTTGCCTGCCGACGTCATCATCGGGGGAGCTATTCTCTTCGGGCCCGGTCTGTACTTCTCTTTTCCGAACACCCGGCCGCTGATCTTGCTTCTTCCCATCATCATTGGATTGCATGGCACCATTTTCAGCTCGTTGGAGCCCCTGGTTTTCGCCGGTCCGAATTGGTTTCTTGGCGTCCTCTTCGTCTTTGCGACCGCCCATCTTCCTGCGATCTACCTGGCCAAATGGACAGAGACCGATACGCAGCTGCCTTTCAGATGCGCGCTGCTGGCCATCATGACGGGCGGTATGATCTTCGTCGTCATCCCCTCGCTCATCATGAAGGCCATGGGGGGCACATGGGATCTGCTTGACAGGCCGACATGGACCATTGTCCTTACGACGG
Source organism: uncultured Rhodospirillaceae bacterium (assembly GCA_937891725.1). Lineage (GTDB taxonomy): Bacteria > Pseudomonadota > Alphaproteobacteria > Thalassobaculales > Thalassobaculaceae > JANSYC01. The sequence continues at coordinate 1,137 of CALAHL010000046.1, forward strand.
GCTTGCTTGCGATCACCTCGCTGATCGGCATCGCCGCCAACCAGAGCCTTTGCCTGCAAGGACAGGGCACCCCCATTCCGCTTGATCCAACGAAGCGGCTCGTGACCACGGGAATTTACGCCTATCTGTCCAACCCGATGCAACTTTCGGCAGCATTGAGTTGGCTGGTCCTGGGAGCGTTCCTGCACAACATCTGGGTGATGGCTGCGTCCTTGATGGCCTGGGTTTTTGTTCAAGGGATGGTGCGGTGGCATCATCGGAACGACCTATTGAAGCGCTTCCCCGTTGGGTGGCCCGACTACAAGGCGAAGGTTCCCGAATGGTTCCCGCGCTGGCATCCGTCGTTGAAGGCGGGCGCGACGTTGCACCTTTGTGCTTCATCCCGACTGCATCGTCGGATTGCGCTTTGGCTGGGCTCGGCGACCCAACTTCGTATCCAGTGGTCAGATGACCCGCTGCCCCATTATGAGAACCCAGACAATGTTCGTGATTTCGACCGCTCTTGTGCCATTGCCGCCGCAGCCATGCACCAGAACTTTGCCTATGCGCTTGTCGGTCACGCTTGGCTGTTGCTCGCTTTGCCCGCAAGGTCGTTGAGCGGATGGATATTGAAAGGCCAAAGATGAACGGACCATCGGCCAGACTCCTCGGCGTCGATACCCTGATCAGGATAAGGCGCGACCAACTTGGCTTTTATGCAGACATGCGTGGCCGCTATGGGGATACCGTTCCCCTGCGGCTTGGTCCCTATCGATCATGGTTGCTGTTTCACCCGGACCAGATCGAAGTGGTCCTCGCGACCAAATCCGACACCTTCATCCGCTTCGAACGCATGATGAAGGTCTTGCGGCAATGGAATGGCGAAAGCCTGTTCATTGCCGAGGGGAAAAGCTGGCATGACCGGCGCCGCAAGGTTCTCCCCGCCTTCGCTCAGCGCAAGATGCCTGCCTATGAGGCCGTCTTCCGGCAAGTGGCGTTGGATTGGGTCCGGCGCCTCTCCGACCAAGCACAGGCAGATGGCGCAGTTCGCCTCGATGCCGATGAGACCTTTGCGCAGATCGCCCTCGACATTGCGCTCCGTACCCTTTTCGGTGGCGGGTTTTCGGAAGGCATGGACCAGGTCTCCCACCACATCAAGGTCTTGTCGGAAGTGGCCTTCCGCGAATGCGCAAGCCCGATCACCTTGCCGGACTACCTGCCGCTTCAAGGCAAACGTCGCAAGAAGGCCGCGATGGGCTTCATGCGCGACCTCGTTCGGCGGTTGGTGGACGACAGGCTGAACGGGCCGCCCGGGGATGACCTCCTGCAAGTGCTGATCGAGACGCATGGTGGCGACAGGCAAGAGATCTGCGACGATGCCATGAGCCTGTTGATCGCCGGTCACGAGACATCGGGCGCTGCCCTGTCTTGGATCTTTGCCCTGTTGGCTGAGCATCCTGGTGCTCTTTCACGCTGCCAAGACGAGGTCGCCCAAACGCATGACGTTCAACGGATGCCGTTTCTTCAGGCCTGCATCGAAGAAGCTCTCAGGCTTTTTCCGCCCGGATATACCTTGTTCCTGAGGCAGGCAAAAAGCGACGTGGATGTTGCGGGTGTGCCCGTCAGGAAGGGGGACCTGCTTCAGATCATACCCTTCATGACAGGACGTGATCCAAGGTTCTTCGATCAACCCGACTCGTTCAAACCAGAGCGGTTCCTGTCTGCCCCCACATGGCCCTTCTTTGCCAATATCCCGTTCAGCGCGGGGCCCCGGGCCTGCACCGGACACAAGTTTGCGCTGAAGGAGGTGTCGATGATCGCTGCCGAACTGCTTCGCGCCTTTCACCCCCGCCTGGTCGGGGCTTTCCCCACACCCGAACCGCGGTTTTCGCTTCGGCCCCAAGGCGGGCTACCGATGATCTGGGAGAACCGTTGACCGCGGCGGCCCTTGAATGAACCGCGCGCCTTGCCCTTTTGGGGGCGAGAAGCATTGGTCTTTCCGCCCGAACCAATGATAGCGGTTCCGTGCAATGCGATCATAAAACCAGTCGCGCCACGTCCGCGGTAGAAACCGCAAGGCATTGGCCCACCGCCAAGGGGCATGCAGCCGATCCAGTATTGCAAGCGTGGCGTCGGACTTGATCAGGGGTTTTCCCTCCAAGACGACGAGGTAGGTCCTGTCGAGGCTCGCTGCCGTGAGCCCATGTGCTGCGGCAATGGCAAGACCCGCTTCTGACCAAGCCGAAACGAAGGTCGAGGTCGGGTGTCGTTCATGACGCAATATGAAATGCACCCATCCCGAGCACATCAAGCAATCCGTGTCGAATACCACGAGCATGTCATCTGCAATTCTCATTTCCACATTATGCTCCCATTCCAACACATGCCAATAGACTATCGAAAAGATAGAAGCTTACCTTGGCCAAGGCGCAGGGAGCCCTCACTTTTCCATTTTGTGGAACTTGGCCCTCCAGAGCTGCCGCCCGCCTCAGGCGAGCCGCAATTGGGAAGCGGGCTTGCGGTCAACCACCATGCGAGAGAGGTGGCTTGGGCCGATCACGTCGACCTACTGAATTGAGACGGGGCGCAGCATCTCATCGGTGTCCAGCTTCAGCGCGCTGCGCCAGAGCGGCGTTTTGAAGACGTGG
>CALAHL010000047.1 GCA_937891725.1 uncultured Rhodospirillaceae bacterium
TGGGGCAGTCCGACCGTTTCGCCCAACACCCTAACAAAGCGACGGGCGCTGCGGGGAGAGAAAAACACGATGTCGGCTTCCTGCGTCGCGCGCAAGACAGCGGAAAGGTCCGCGTCGAACCGGTCCACTTCGACGGCTGAATAGGCGATCCGCCGCTCGACCTCGAGCGCGGTCCCCGAAACGGCCGCACTCAGATCCACCCGAATGTTCTCGCCGCTCAGCCAGAGCAGATGATTGCGCCCGGCCGGGAACGCCGCCTTCAGGGCGTCGACCAGATCAGCGGCGGTTCCGGCACCGTCCTTCACATCGGTGAAACCCGCCGCCCGCGCCCGTCGCCCGGTCGCAGCGCCCACGGCCCAAACGGGCATGTCGCGGCCGATCCGCAGCCGCTCCAGCGCATCGGCGCCGTTCGCGCTGGTGACGATCAGGCCATCCAGTTGTTCCGGCACGGAACGCTCGAAGTCGACCGGCCGGATGTCCAGCACCGGTGCCACAATGACCTCTCGGCCGAGCCCCCGAAGCTCCTCGGCGAGCACCCGGGCCTCTTCAAGCGGACGGGTGATCACCACCGGCACCGTCACGTCCGGACTCAAACCCGGATCCGCGCCGGCAGGCCCCTTATGGTCGGGCCCCGACATCGCTCAGACCGCGAGGAAGTCGCGACCGCATTGGGCCAGGATCGCTTCCCCGACCGCAGTGCCCAGATCCTCTGGGCGGCCCGGATCGCCGGAGCCGGAATCGTCGAACCGCTGCTGGCCGTCGAGCGACAGAACAGCGCCCTCCAGAACCAGTTTTCCGTCCACCAGCCGTGCGTGGCCCGAGATCGGTGTCCGGCAGGACCCGTCAAGCGCCCGCAGCATGGCCCGCTCGGCGCGCACGACAGTATGGCTTTCGGAATGATCGAGGGCCGCGACCCAGTCCCGGATCTGCGCGTCGCGGGCGGAGGCTTCGCCGTCGCGGGTCTGGATGGCGATCGCACCCTGCGCCACCGGCGGCGGCATCTCGTCCCGCTCCAGGATTTTGGTGATCACATCCGCCTTGCCGAGCCGTTTCAGCCCGCAGGTCGCCAGCAGCGTGGCCATGGCATCGCCCTCGGTCAGCTTGCGCAGCCGGGTGTCCACATTGCCGCGGAACAGCACCACGTCCAGATCCGGACGCCGGTTCAGCAGCAAGGCGCGCCGTCGTACCGAGGCGGTCCCGAACCGTGCGCCCATCGGCAGCTCCTCGATCGCGCTCACATGGGGCGAGACGAAGGCGTCGCGGGGATCCTCGCGCGGCAATACCGCGGTGATCGCCGTGCCGTCCGCCACGCTGGTTTCCATGTCCTTCATGGAATGAATGGCGACGTCGATCCGCCCGCTGAGCAGCGCGTCCTCGACTTCCTTGATGAACAGGCCCTTGCCGCCCACATCGGCCAGCGGTCGGTCACGGACCATGTCGCCGGTCGAGGTGATCTTCTCGATCCCGATTGCGCCTGGAGCGCCCAGTTCCGGGAAGGCCGCGATCAGCCGGTCCCGGGTCTCATGGGTTTGTGCCAAGGCCAGCAGGGACCCACGGGAGCCCAGGATCACCTTGGGCATTTCTGAAGACGAACTGTTTGCGCTCATGGGTCTTTCGTGTAGACGGCGGTTGAAGGATCGTTGACGGGGCGATCCTAAAGAGGAAACGCATGAGAGTGAAACCCATCCTGGGCATTGAGACCAGTTGTGACGAAACGGCGGCATCCGTGGTGGCCGCCGACCGCACGATTCTGTCCAACGTGGTGCTCAGCCAGGTCGAGGAACATCGGGCGTTCGGCGGGGTCGTGCCGGAGATCGCTGCGCGGGCGCATCTGGATCATCTGGACGGGATCATCGCCCAGGCGCTGCAGGATGCCGGACTGGGATTGGGTGATCTGTCGGCGATCGCCGCCACCGCCGGGCCGGGGCTGATCGGCGGCGTGCTGGTGGGGGCGACCACCGCGAAGGCCTTGGCGATGGTGTCGGGGCTTCCGTTTCTGGCGATCAACCATCTCGAAGGCCACGCGCTGACGGCGCGGCTGACCGACAATGTGCCCTATCCGTATTTGCTG
>CALAHL010000048.1 GCA_937891725.1 uncultured Rhodospirillaceae bacterium
CTTGGGTCGAGCGCACGCCCTTCACGTTCAGCAGATCCTTGATCGCCACCGGCAGGCCCGCCAGCAGACCGCGCTCCGCCACCGGCTTCGCCATCAGCGCTTTCGCGGCCTCCCGCGCCCGCTCGAAACACAGGGTCGGCAGCGCGTTGACCGCAGGCTCGACTTCCGGAATGCGGGCTTCCAGGGCGTCCAGACAGTCGAGCGGCGTCACCTCGCCGGATTTCAGCAGAGAAACCATCTCGGTCGCGGTTTTCTTGATCAGGTCGGATGCGGGCATGGGAGGGGTCCTCTTGAAATGAGCGCCTATCTCATCCTGCGGGCGCGGCGGAATCAAGCGCCCTGGCGTCCGTCGCCCGAATACTGGACGCCTTCCCCGACCGCTTGATAGGTTTCGGCAACCTTAACGACAAAGCGCGGTCGCATGGACCCGACCGGCGCACCAACCGATACACGGAGAGAATGATGACACTCGAAGGAGTGGTCGATCGCATCACAGATACCGAAGTCAGCGGCTGGGCCTTCGACCCGGACGCGCCGGACCGGCCAGTGGAGATCCGGGTCCTGATCGGTGGGGTTGAGCATTGCCGCATAGCCGCATCCGACTTCCGCGAGGACCTCAAGGCAGCCGGCAAGGGCAATGGCGCGCACGGGTTCAACGCGCCCTTCGAGGAACCGATCAACCCGGCCTCCGTCTCCGTCCGCTTCGCCGAGACCGGCAACCTTCTGGACGATCTTCAACCCGGTCCGATCCGATCGCCCGACGTCCTGATGCGCCCGCGCGCCGAGAACCCGATGCTCGACAAAATTCTGGAAACCGGGCCCTTCTCCGACACCGACGCATCCAGGATACGGGACTTCGCACGGGACGGTTTCCTCAAATTCAAGATCGAGGATCCGGACTTCGACGCCCTGGCAAAATCGGCGGTCGAGGACATGGACTGGACTCAGTCCGACGGTGTCCGGCTGCAGGACGCCTGGCAGCATAACGACGCGGTTCGTCGCATCGCCGCCCTGCCGGAAGTTCTGGAGGTTCTGGAACTGCTGTACGGCCGCCCGCCGATCCCGTTTCAGACCCTGAACTTCCAGGTCGGCACCCAGCAGGAGACCCACACGGATACCATCCATTTCAACTCGAGTCCGCCCCGCTTCATGTGCGGTGTCTGGGTCGCTCTGGAGGACACCGACGCAGGCAACGGCGCGCTGCACTACTATCCGGGCTCCCACGCTCTGCCGGTCTATGATCTCGACGATTTGGGCATCGACGGGCATCCGGACCGGATCAACAGCAACTACCAAATCTATCTGAAACTGCTGCAGGCCATGATCGATGCTCACGGGTTGGAAAAACGGGTCGCGATCATGAAACGCGGCGAAGCCATCATCTGGGCGGCCAATCTCTATCACGGGGGTGAGCCAATTCTGGAGCCCGGCCGCAGCCGGCACAGTCAGGTCACCCACTATTATTTCGATGGGTGCTCCTATTACGAACCTCTCACCTCGAACCGCTATCTCGGCAGGCTGACGCGGCCCAATCGGCGCGATGTCCGGACCGGTGCGCCGATTCCGCGCAAAGCCGGGGAGCGGATCATCGCCGGCCCTCCATCCGCCCCTCCGTCGCTTCTGCAGCGCGTCGCGCGTAGACTCCAGCTCAGCTGATTACAAACAGGTCCAAACCAAAACACTGGAGACCCCGCGTGCCCCTGATTTCCCTGCCTGATCTGACCGGCCTGATGGAGCGGGTCTTCCTCGCCAGCAATGTCGCACCGGACACCGCGCGCATCGTCGCCGAGGCCCTTGCCCGCGCCGAGGCGGACGGGATCTCCAGCCACGGGGTCGCCCGGGTCCCGCCCTATGCCGAACAGGCGAAGAACGGCAAGGTCGACGGCCACGCAACCCCGGTGGTGACCCGGACCGCCGCCGCCGCGATCGATGTCGACAGCAAGATCGGCTATGCGTTCCCCGCAATCCGCAAGGGATTGGCCGCCGCGTTCGAGATCATCGAGGAGACCGGCGTGGTCGCGATCGGGTTTCGGGACAGCCACCATTTCGGCGTCGCCGGCCATCATGTGGAGGACGCCGCCGAGCGGGGGTATGTGGCGCTGGCCTTCTCCAACACACCGGCTGCGATCGCGCCATGGGGCGGCAGCGTGGCGCTGTACGGCACCAACCCGATCGCGTTCGCCAGCCCGCGCGGCGCCGGTAAATCCCCGCTGGTGATCGACCTGTCGGTCTCGTCGGTCGCGCGCGGCAAGGTGGTGATGGCGGATAAGCGCGGCGAACCTATCCCCGCCGACTGGGCGCTGGATGTGGACGGCAACCCGACCACCGATCCGAAAGCGGCCCTCAAAGGGTCCATGGCGCCGTTGGGCGGCACCTCGGCAGGCGCCAAGGGAGCAGCCCTCGGACTGATGGTCGAGTTGCTGTGCGGGGCGCTGACCGGATCGAATTTCGGCTATCAGGGGACCTCGTTCTTCGAGCCGACCGGCGCGCCGCCAAAGGTCGGCCACCTGATCCTGATGATCGATCCGAAAGCGTTCGGCGGCGATCGGAACGGCGGATTCGTCGCACGGTCCGAGGCCATGTTCACCGAAATCCTGAACCAGGACGGCACCCGCCTGCCGGGCGATTCCCGCCTGCAGAAGCGGGCGAAGGCCGCGGCCGACGGGATCGAGTTGCCGCAAGACTTGTTCGATGATCTTCAAAGCCGCATAAGCTAATTTCGACTCATGATCTTGGAGCCATCGGAATGGATCTGAATGTTGAACAGAACCTAGAGGTTCTGCAGGCGCAGGTGACGGCTATTCTCGCAAACTACGGCTTCGACGTGGTCGGTGCCGTGGTGATCCTGGTGATCGGCTGGATCCTGGCGGGATGGATCGGCGGGGGCGTGCGCAAGGCCCTCAACCGGGTGTCCTGGATGGACAACACCATCCGGCCGATCTTCGCCAGCGTCGCCCGCTATCTGGTGATGATCATCACCCTGATCGCGGTGCTGAACCAGTTCGGCGTGCAGACGGCGTCGGTCATCGCCGTCCTCGGCGCCGCCGGTTTGGCGGTCGGCCTCGCCCTGCAGGGCACGCTGTCCAACGTGGCGGCCGGCGTGATGCTGCTGTTCCTGCGCCCGTTCCGAACCGGCGACTACGTCGAGGTCGGCGGCAAGGGCGGCACCGTGAAGGAGGTCAGCCTGTTCGCAACCGAGCTCGCGACCGCCGACAATGTGTACATCAGCGTCCCGAACTCATCGATTTTCGGGAACACGATCACCAACTTCTCCCACCACCAGACACGCCGGCTCGATATCCCGGTGGGCATCGGCTACGGCGCGGACATCGACCGGGCCTTTGAGGTGCTGCTGAAGGTCACGGCCGACGATGGCAGGGCGCTGGCGGATCCGGCACCGGCCGTGATGGTGATGGAACTGGCGGACAGCTCGGTCAACCTGAACATCCGCTTCTGGGTGAACGCGAGCGATTACTGGCCCTGCAAATTCGCCATGAACAAGGCGGTCAAGCAGGCGCTGGATCAGGCCGGGATCGAGATCCCGTTCCCGCAGCGGGTCGTTCACATGAACACGGCCGACTGACGCGCGCGGTTCCAAATCGCTGTTCTCAATAGCTGCGCTCCAGTTTCAGCCAGCCACGCCGGTCGCGGGAGGTCAGCATCACCTCCCGCTCGGCCCCTCGCGAGAACACCCGCAACGGCACATTGCTGCCGGCAGGGCCGTAGGCCCGCACCCGGCGCCAGAGGTTTTCCAGGTCCGTGACCGGATCGTCCCCGACAGCCAGAATGCGATCCCCGGGACTGATCCCGACCGAATCCGCCGGCCCGCCCCGCGCGACCCGGGAGATCACCAATCCGCGGCGGGACTCATCCGGATAGAGCCCCAACCACGGCGGAGCCGCCGCCGTCGACCGCCCGAACGCCAGCATGTCCCCGAGTATCGGCGGCAGCAGCTCGATCGGCACGAACATATTTCCGGGCCGATGTCCGGCATCCGGCACAATCAGAGAGCCGATCCCCACCAGCAGTCCGCTCTCATCCAGCAGAGCAGCCCCCCCGAAGTTCCGGATCGGCGGGCTGGTGAACGCCGCCTCTTCGAGCAGGTACTCCCATCCGCCGGCGAAGGGGCGCTTCTCCATCAGCTCAACCGCCGCAATCTCGCCGGGTGCTGCCGCGTAGAGCACGGCACCGATCTCGTGATCCGCCAGATGACCGAGTTTCACCGCCGTCGCCTCGATCGGCGCAAGGGCCCGGACCAGACCGAAGCCCGTCTCATGATCATAGGAGACAATTTCCGCAGGCGTGACCTTACCGGTGCGGTCCATGATCCGCACCTGATCGGCTTCCAGGATGACGTAGCCGATGGTCACCACCAGTCCGTCATCGTCGATCGCCACACCGGCGCCGCGCCGCTTCGAGCCAAGGGTGTCCGAGGTTCTGGCGTCGTTTGGAACGTCGGCGATCACCATCACCAGACCGTCCAGCGCGTCGCGCAACGGATCGGCCTGTACGGTTCGCGGTATGCCGAAGATCAGGGAAAATGCCAGGACGACGACGAAAACCGCACCGAAACGGGCAGGTCGTCCGCCGGCAGGCCAGGACCGGGAGTCAGGAGCAATCCGCTGCGTGATCATGACAGGTCTCCTTCGCTCGGCGACCCATTTCATCCCCCAGACATCATGTCGCCACCAGAAAGCGTAGGACATCGCCGCCAAGAGTCCAGGACCCTGTCGACCGCCAAATTTCGGTTTTCATGGCGTCCGGATCGATTTCTGATAGAATCCAACTCCTTGAGACGAACCGTCGGGATCAAGGCGTTCGGCGGGAACGTGACGCAGTGAGGGCATGCGATGAAGCGGGCACGAGAAATTGTTTCCAAGAAGGCGCGCGAAGCGCTGGATGCCAGCGACGGAAACAAACATGAAGCCGCCCTGCTGCTGCAGGTCTGGGCGGAGGCGGATGACGCGCTGTTCCGTGCCCTTGCCTCACCGCTGATGCGGAATCTGACGGCTCTGGCCATTCAGCGGGAAGTGTCCGGCGAGCAGGCCAAATCATCTGCCAAGTCGACCAAGCAGCGGTCGGGACGTATCGCAGAGGCCGATATTCTGGCCGCGCTCGGTTCACGACAGGGTCATGCGATCACCAGCAATCGCGCCGCCCCGCCGCCGCCGCAGGGCAGCGCGCGGCACAAGCAGGCGGTCTCGATCTTGGCGGCTGCTTACCGCCGCAAACCCGGTGCGTGATCCGTCGGGCCTGAGCATGCTGTCCTAGAGGACACCCCACCGATCATTTGGAATCGCCATGCCATACCAAATGATCGATTTCGATTCGCGACACGGTGCCCTATGCGCGTTCGCGCGCGGCGACCATGTTCTCATAAAGCTTAGCAATGTAATCCGGGTCGGCACCGATGCTCTGATTGGTGCGCGAACGGTGCTCAGCGGTTTCCGCGACCCCAGCCGAGATCATAACCGGCGTCGGCTCATCCGGAACAATGGCCAGTCCGGTCTTCTCGGTGCCGGCCATGATCTCTTGGCTCTGTTTGCGAAACCGCTGGAACGAACTGTCGAACATCGAGCTGTCACGCCGGGCGTTCGGATTTGACGCCCGCGACAAGGCCATCGAGAAAATATCAAGGATCAGATTGACATCACGGGTATCAATCCACCCCTGAATCATCGCATCCCACACGGCACTTACATAAACCCGAGCACCTTTCTGGCCCATCAGTCCGCCGGAACCGGTTCTGTCGGCAGCCGCGACCATCTCTTCGGTCGGCATCTTGGGAACCAATGCAAATCCAGCGAGTTCCAGGGACTCGATCACGTCCTTGCCGTCTTTGACATACTTCTCCCACTCGTTCTCAATCAGGAACGAGCCGAGAATGTCCGCTTCATTGTTCTGCACATTGTTGAGAAATCGAGCGAATTCCTTCGCGAAATGCTCCACTACCGTAGCCTTCGGTTTCTCCGGGGCTTGCCGTCCGCGCATTTCATGT
>CALAHL010000049.1 GCA_937891725.1 uncultured Rhodospirillaceae bacterium
TGGGAATCGTTCTAAGATGGTGAATATAGATAATTTAAAGTCTCATAGGTTGTTCTGTTGGGTGGTTTGTGATTAGCTATCAGCAAGGTCCTCCTCGTGAGGTGCCGGGCGTGCTCCCTCCTTGGTATCCCGCCATCCCGCGCGTCCGGACTTCCATCCCGGTGTTCGCTTGCGAACCCCAAACTTGGTCGTGGCACCCCTCGCCACGACCTTCCTTTCTTTTTGGGCTACTGGAACAGACCAAGGATAATCTCGGGCGCCCGATTGGCGATCCCGAGGGTTTGGGCGGACAATTGGCTTCGCACCTCTGCGGACGTCTGATCGGCGCTGGCCCGGGCCATGTCAGCGTCGACCATATTGCCCAAACCTTCTTCGGACGCGTCCAGAGTTGCCGACAACTGCTGTGTCTGAAGCTCCAACGCTCGCAGATTTGCGCCCAGCGACCCGAGTGCGGTGGCGACCCGCTGCTCTTCCTGCTCGAACACAGTAAGAGCTTGGAGCGCGTTCGCCGGTGTCGAGATATCCTCGGCATTCAAAAGCGCATAGCTGAGATCCAAACGCTGTCCGTCCAATCGAATGGTGCCGCCCTCAAGGTTTGAGAGGACGTCGACATCGTTCACAGTACCGACCGCAAGATTGAACGGGATCGCAACTTCGATGAGGATATTGACTCCGTTGAACTCGCTGTCCTCCATGATCTGACGCATTTGCTGGACCAGCTCGTTGTAATCGGCCTGCAGGATCGCCTGCTGCTGGGCGGTGTTGCCTTCGTTCGCACCCTCGGTGATCTTTTGCCGGATATCGATCATGATGTTTGAGACGGCCGTCGCGCCTGCCACCGCCACTCGGGCGATACCCTTTGCGGTGTTAAGGCCCTGGACGACGGCGTTTATGGCTTTGACATCGCCTCGAATTCCTTGGGCGATTGCGAAGTTGGACGCGTCATCGACCGCACCTTGGACCTTGAGGCCGGTCGAGACCTGCCGCCCGCTGCGCGCCACGTCTTTGCCTGCGCGCTCGAAATTTCTGAGCGCGGTCAAGGATTCAGAGTTCGTCCGTATCGAAAAAGCCATGGTACGACATGCTCTGTGAAACTACATGTCGCTTCAAAAGCAAAATTGGTGCCAAAGCATGCAATCAATGCGTCAGAAGACCGGAGACAGTACGTGAGCAAGGGTGGTGGTTTCATCATGCCAAGCGATCCGCGGTTCTTCGAACTGCCGCCCCCGCCGGGATCCGAGCCAAGCCTGGAAGAGCGCCTCGCGCGTCTGACGAGCGGGGAGGACGAGGAGAACCTGCCGGAGCCGGATGAGGCGGTCGCCGTGGTGGCTGGATCTGTGGATGCTCATGTGGCCGTATCCTCGACCGAGGACATCGCGGCCTATGATCGTCACCGCCGTCGGCTGCCGTTCGACCGGGCGGTGCTGGTTCAAGCGCATCCCGGCGCGACGGGACGGGACCGCCTTGTCGAAGGGCTTCAGGCCTTGGGGATTCGGGACAAGGACGACACCGATCTCGCGCGCGGGGTGGCGATCGTGACCCCGGACACATCCGATGGTGAGCTGCGGGATCTGGATGCGGCCGGAGTGAAGGTCGCCCGG
>CALAHL010000050.1 GCA_937891725.1 uncultured Rhodospirillaceae bacterium
GTCCGGACAATATGTGTAGCCGAAATAGATCAGCTTGTACTGGGACGGCCAGCTGCTTTCGGTACGCTTGGCCCCGGTCTGGTCGACCAGAGTATATGCGCCGCCGATCAGATCGGCGCGGTTGTCTGAGGTCGAGCGCCAGACGTAGAGACCGGTGCCCAGGGTCGCCAGGAACGACAGGACAAGCAGGCTGACGATGATGAGGAACGTCCGTTTCGACATAACGTGCTTCCGGTTGAGTGCATGAAAGTGCTCCAGATAAGGGGTTAAGGCTCCTGGGGAAAGGGGGAGGCGGCCGACTGAGCCTGAAGTCGGCAGTTTGCCGCAGGGCCCTCACCGACCTAGGTTTTGTTCATGAGCCGAAATGAGAGCAAGGGCGGCCCGACCGTCTCGACCTGTCTGCTGGTTGCAGGAACGCCGGACGCGGTTCGGTTGGCGGATGCGATCGTGGACCGGTTCGGAGGAGGAGTGCGGGTTGAACTTGTATTCGTCGGGGTCGCCGCGATGCCGAGCAATCGTCGGGTCACAGTCAGCGGTATCGGGCTGCCGTCCGAGGATTCAGCCTTGGTGGCGTGGACGAGGACGGGGGATCTGGTGATCGATGGTCTCGATCCGTTTGATCTTCCCGCAATCCGGCGATTGACGGCGGCCACCGAGGCTGCGGGTTGTCCGCGATTGCCGTTTCGCAGTCGGATGTGGGAGCGGCATCCGCTTGACCGTTGGGTCGAGGTCCGGGATCTGGCAGGCGCTGTCAAAGCGATCCCATCGGTCGCCAGGATCGCGTTGCTGTCCCTGCCGCGCGCCCAGATTTCGGCGTTTGAGCAAGTGGGTGGCCTGAGATTTCCGGTGCGACTGCCTGCCGCCGTCCCTGCCCCCGCCTGGACTCTGCCGCCCCGCTTCCCTCAGGTCCTGGCACCTGCTCCGACCAGCCTTGCCCGGGAATGTCATATCCTGCGGGAAACCAAAGCTCAGGCCGTTGTCATGCGGGCGACCGGCGCCCTTGACGATGGGATTTTGGTGGCCGCCGCCCGGTCCTTCGATCTTCCGGTGGTGATGATTCGCCGGCCGATCGACCGGAAGGATCGGGCTGCACGATCGATCACCGCCGCCTTGGAGTGGCTTGAGCACGCGGTGAAACCGGGTCCGCGAGGGTCTGTTTCACGGGAAACAGACAGGGTGTGAGCTTACTGAATGACCGACCCGACCCGCCCAATCGTCAAGGGTCCGAGCGACACCTGTCCGTTCTGGATCGTCAGCGGCGCCGTGACCCGAGGTGCACCGCCTTCGGCTGGTCGCTTGGCCAGCGCGATCAGGGCGAGTTTGATCCAGGAGGCCTCGTTCGGCTTGATCCCGCCCATTGCCACGACTTGGTCGAGGATTGCCGGAAGACCGGCTGCCGAGATCGTCGCCGCCCCTTGGGGACGCAGATTGCGGTCCAGCGCGAAAGCCCCGTCACCGCGCAGGTCGAGCGGCGCCCAATAGACCGACAGCGCGCGGATGTCGATCACCCCGCCTGCATCCCGCCAAAGTGCCAGGCCAGCCGGGTCATAGGACGGCAAACCGCCCTCAATCGCCATCCGGGTGCTCAGGTCGGCGGGACCGCTGAACGGCACCTGGAACCGTTCCGAGAGCACCAGGCCGGTGATATCGGCGTCCAGCAGGGCGATGACCGACACCGGCTGCCTGGCGGCTTGAGCACCCGATTCCGGCTCGGTGTCGTCCGGTTGAAGCCGGAATTCGATCCGTTCCAGGCTGGCGATATACGATCCCGTCGGGTCCTCGGCGACCAGATTTGCGGCCACCAGACCGCCGCTTTCCGGCGCGTAGTCACCAACCCTGACCGAGACCCGAACCGGTTTGGCCCGGACCGTATTCATCCCGGTCGGCCCACCGGACCAAATGTCCACGCCTTGATCGGCTTCCAGTTTCAGCTGATAGGGATCAATCGGCGTATTCTCGACGACCAGGACCGGAGTCGTCATGCGCGTTTCCAATCCACCGCGACGTATTGTCCAGACCGGCGCCTTGATCTCGTGCCGCACGGCGAAGGGATACCCGGATCGGGTGATCATGTCGGAATAGGTCAGCTGCTCGCCCATGCCACGGCGGATGTTCATCCAACTTTCGATCGACGCCTCGGTGATCAACGCCGTGATCTGCCATGCAACCGTCCAGATCGCAGCCGCCAGCCCGAGCCCACCGATTGTCAGGGTCAGCCATCGGAATCGCCGATACCGGCCCGGAGCGGGGCCGCTCGGTTTCGGGCGTGCCTCGGGCCTAGCATGCAGACCGCTGTCCTGTGGACGAGTTGTGTTATTGGATTCCATACCCTACCTGCTGCCATGGAATGATCGAACAGGACAAGCCTTCCATGCCTGCAACACCCATGATTTCCCCGCATCAGGCCGCCGTCGATCCGCCGGAGCCTTTTTGGGTGTTCGGCTACGGCTCGTTGATGTGGCGGCCGGGCTTTCGGTACCTGGAGCATGGCTCGGCGCTTTTGGCAGGATACCACCGCAGGCTCTGCGTGACCTCGCGGCATCATCGGGGTACGGCGGAACGACCGGGCCTGGTGATGGGATTGGACCGGGGCGGGGCCTGCCGGGGGGCGGCCTATCTGGTGCCGGCAGAGGATGCGGCGGAGACGCTGGCCTATCTCGACGAGCGGGAAATCGCCCACTATCCGATCTATCGCCGGGCGGTTGTGCCGATCCGGGTCATGCTGCCGGACGGATCGGTTGGGGCTCGGGCGCTGACTTATGTCGTGGACCGGCGGCATCCGGATTACGCCGGACATTTGTCTCCCGCTGAACAGGCAGCGATGGTGCGGGGCGCGGTCGGGGTGTCCGGTCCGAACGCCGACTACATCGACGCGACCTCGCAGCAGATTCACGCCCTCGGCCTCCGCGATGCGCGGCTGGAGGCGGTCCGGCGGCTGCTCTGATGCCGCTCATGCTGCTCGGTCCGTGTGCGTCTGCACTAGGTTCCCCGAAACGGGTTGCTCGACGAGTAGCAGCCGATTCAGGATCTCAGGGGGGGGTGGTTTTGGGACAGCGGCAGACGAAGCGTAATGGTCGTCCCGACCCCCAATTCCGACGCGACGGCCAGGCTTCCACCAAGGAGCATCGACAGATCATGACAGATCGACAATCCCAACCCGGTGCCTTCCACGGTCTTTGATGCTGCCTGCTGGCTCCGGACATAGGGCTTGAAGAGGTTCGCCAGCTCGGATTCAGAAATGCCGATCCCGGAATCCGTGACCGCAATGCTGATGAATCGGCCGTCTTCAAGACCGACCGACACCGTCACAACGCTGGGAGCTGACGAATACTTGATCGCGTTCGTTACCAAATTGGTGACGATCAGTGCCAGCGCGCGGGGGTCGGAGATAAAAATCAGCTCCTCCGGAAACCTGCTGACATCCAGGTCGATCCGCCGCTCGGCATACTCGACATTGAGTAGCTGAAGGGTCGCCTCCAAAAACTCGACCAAAGAGACTTCGCTGAAGTTAGTCGGATATTCACCGGCCTCAATTCTCGAGATTTCGAGAAGATCATTGACCATCGAAAGAAGGTTCGCGGCGGCGCCATGAATAATCTCGGCGTATTCCTTCCGCTTGGGGCCCTGGATGTAGTCGAAATTCTGATCGAACAGCATTCTCGAGAATCCAAGAATCGCGTTCAACGGCGTCCTCAAATCATGGCTCATCCGCGCCAGGAAGTCCGACTTCGTCCGGTTTGCCTCCTCGGCCCGCGCACTTTCCGCTCGAAGGGCGAGCGTTCGTTCTTCGACCCGCCTTTCGAGGTCTCGATTGAAACTGGCCAATTCTTCGATCGCCGAGCGCTGCTCGCTTGCATCTTCTTCGATCATCAGGAGGGTTGGAGCGCCCGTTACCGGGTCACGGGACTGGCGGATTTCCAGGCGATGCCATCGCGGGCCACCTTTTGTCCGCATCAGCAATTCGCCGTCGTCCTCCTGGCCCATCCGACCTTTTCGCAATAGCTCGAGCCCTTCGGCCCTCTCGGTGAAGCGCGCAGCGAAATCGGCTCCTGCCGAAGTATCCGACTTGAGTGTGGCGATCGCGTCCCCCGGCAAACCATAGACCTTCGCGGCTGCAGGGTTGCTTGCAATCAACGCCCCCTCAATCGAGAAGTAGCTAATCATGATGGAGGTGTACCGGGTCGCCTCCAGCATCCGCCACTCGTCTTTCCCAATTCGAGCATCGAGAACCGGCCGTCCCTCAATCAACAGGGCCGGCTCTTCATCGGCTCCAATCGTGACTGGGGTCAGCACCATGTCGACGGCTATCGGCTGCCCTTTGGGATAAATCGTCCAAGTCTCGCGGACGGGTTGGGCTGTGCTGGCATGTTCAAGGACCAAGTTGAGCCGTCGCCGCACTGTTATACTGTCGGATTCAAAATCCCGCGCAACAAGCTCATCCAGACTGGCAGCACGCCAAAGGGCCAATGCCGCACGGTTTGCCCACCAGATCCGATGTGGTTCGACTTCGAATATCCAGATTGCCTGGTTGACGTGATTTAACTGGGCACAATCGCTCCAGCTTCTGAAGGGTGGCCACCCCGTGATGCCCTGATGGTCTTCTTGGGTTCGCATGCGCGCCATTCATCAGATCTGAAATCAACGTCACATTTAGTAACCGCATCCCAATATCATATCAATGCATCGGTGAACCTCTGGTGATACCGGCGCTACCCCTTGAGGATAGAGACATGATGCCG
>CALAHL010000051.1 GCA_937891725.1 uncultured Rhodospirillaceae bacterium
GGATTGGACCGTCAGCCTCGAATGGCGCCGCTGGCTCGGTGTGGAGCGCCTGTCGCTCGACCCGGACGCCATGGCCGCGCGCACCGAAGAGGCGCGTGACGAGGCCCTCGCGGATTCGGACGTATGGACGCGGCTGTTCAGGTAGCATCGGACCCCATGAGTATGTTCAAGAAACGGCCACGTATCGGCGTGTCGACCAGCCGACGCAAGGGCCGAATGATGCTGTTCTGCAATCAGCTTGCGGTGCTTGCGGCCGGCGGCTGGCCGGTCGCCATCGGTCCCGGACGAGACCCGGACCCGGCCGCTCAGCTGGAGACATTGGACGGGCTGATCATCGGCGGTGGCGTCGACGTGACGGCGCGGCTCTACGGCGTCGATATCACCGATGAATGGCCGTATGACCCGGACCGGGACGCCCTGGAACTCCAGTCTCTCGACTGGGCCGATCGCAACGGGAAGCCGGTCTTCGGGATCTGCCGGGGCGCGCAATTGATGAACGTGCATCGGGGCGGCACCCTGATCCGGGACCTGAAGACCGCGATGCCGGACCGCCGGAACCCGCGCTCGGTGTTTCCGTGCAAATGGGTCGAGATCACGCCGGACAGTGTTCTTCACGGCATCATGCGGCGCCGGAGCACGCTGATCAACGCGCTGCACCATCAGGCGGTGGACCGGTTGGGCGAAGGCCTTGTGGTGGTGGCGCGCGAGACCGGCAGCGGGGTCGTCCAGGCGATCGAGCGGACCGGATCCTCGCTGTGGTTCGGGGTGCAATGGCATCCGGAATTTCTGTTCCTGCGACCCTCGCAATACAGACTGTTCCGTCGCCTGATCGTCGAGGCGCGGAAAGCGGTGCGGACGGCGGCCTAACGTTCGGCCCGGTCCTCCAGGAACCGGACGAACCGGTCCGATGCCAGCGCCTGGGAGTAAAAATAGCCCTGCGCGAAATGACAGCCGAGATAGGTGAGATAGCGCGCCTCGTCCTCGGTCTCGACCCCTTCGGCGACCACCGTCATGCCGAGGGCCTTCGCCATTGAGATCGTGTTGGAGACGATCGCCTGGTTGTTCGGGTCGGCATCGATGCGGGAGATGAAGGCGCGGTCGATCTTCAGTTCCGTGAAGGGCAGGCGCCGCAGTTGGTCCAAGGTGGAATTGCCCTGACCGAAGTCATCGATCGACAGTCCGTAGCCCCGCAACCGCAGCCGCGTGGCGCCTTCCAGGAACGCATTCGGGTCGCCGCTGACGGCGGTCTCCACCAGCTCGAACATGATCTGACTGCGCGGCAATCCCGCCTGGTCAATGCGGGCCATCACATCCCGCATGATGGTGAGATCCTCGAACAGGGCGGGGGTCAGATTGACCGACAGGTGCAGCTCCCTGATTCTGCGGGGCCAGGCGGCGACCGACGCCAATGTCTTGTCCACCATCTCCATCGTGAAGCCGGCCATCAGGCCCCGCTCGGCCAGCCGTCCGAGAAACACGGCCGGCAGATAGATCGATCCGTCGGGCAGGATGAGCCGGGCCAGAATCTCCGCGCCATGCACCTCGCCGTTCGCCAGATTGATCTGCGGCTGGAAGTACGGCTCGAACGCGCCGGTATCGATCAAGTCATCGATTTCGCCCGGATCTAGGGATGGTGCGTCGGCAATAATGACGGGCATCCGGGCGGTCTCGGCGGCGAGCGCGTCGAGCACCCCGACCAGCACGGATTTCGTCAAAGGTTTCCGCACGCTCGCCATCATCCGCAAGCCGCGGGCGCGACCGAGGCCTTCCACGCTGTCGAGCAGCCCGCTCGGATGGCCGCTGAGAATCATCATCGCCGGTGGTGTCGGAATCTTGGCCAAACGCCGGATGAACTCCATCCCGTCCATGCCCGGCATATCCAGATCACAGATCACCAGATCGATCGCCGTCTGCTTGGCCTTGATCATGGTCAAGGCCGCGTCGGCTTCCGCAAGATCGAGAGCCGGCGGCAGATTCAGGGCGCGGCACATCAGGGTGACGGCGAGCCGCTGGGTCGGCTCGTCATCAATCACCATCACCTGCGGCCTGTGTTGGCCCGTCGCCACCGTCAAATGCGTGTCCACTTCATGTCTTCAAATGCGGGCGCAGTATTGACCGGTTTCCGCCGTCAGAACACCGGTTCTCACTTAAACGGCTGTCTCCGCTCTGATTTCAGCCACAACACGCGACCCAAGCCCGCGTGCGACCCGCCAAAGCGGCTCCAGTTTCTCCGTCTCGTCCCGGGCAGCGGCCAGCTCCAGGTCCTGAAGCGCCGCCTTCAACGCATCCGCGCAGGCATTCGCCGCCGCTCCTTTGGCGGCATGCGCCGCCTCCCGGAGCGTCTTGGTATCGCCGGTCGAGAGTGCGATTTCGATCCGCTCGACCAGATCGGTATAGGACTCGACGAACAGGCTCAACATCGCGGCGGCAAATTCGGGGTCGTCGCTGCCCAGGATCTCCGCGAGCATGCCGCGGTCGATCAGCTTGACCCCCGATCCGTCGGCGCCGTTGGGTGCGCTGTCCACCGGGGGATTAGGGGGACCGACCTCTGGATCGATCTGCAGCCAGCGCCCCAGAGTCTGGCCCATCACCGTCAGGGCCACCGGTTTCGCGAGATAATCATCCATTCCGGCCGCAAAACACCGCTCGTCCTCGCCCGCCATCGCATTCGCGGTCAGGGCCACGATCGGGACGCGGCGGCTTTCGCCCGACGCCGCTTCCACCTCCCGGACGGCGGTGGCGAGCTGGTAGCCGTCCATGTTCGGCATGTGGCAATCGGTCAGGATCAGGCCGTAGTCCTTCGCACGCCACATCGCAAAAGCCTTGACCCCGTCCTGCGCGGCTTCCGCGGCGTAGCCCAACAGGGCCAGCTGTCGGCGGACCACCAGCTGATTCACCGGATTGTCCTCGACCACCAGGATCAGGCGCCCTTGCGCCAGAGCCTCGTCGATGGTCGGCAGGTCGGCGTGTCGGACGGCTAGGGAGATCGGATCCGCCACACTGACCACATCCGGGCTGATCCGGCCCAGGACGATGCCCACCGCCCGCAGCAAGGCGGCCCGGCGCGGCGGTTGGGTGACGCTGTGAACCTCGGGGGAAAGGCCTGGATGGCCGAACACCCAAAGGCGGCGCAGATTGGGTTGGCTGTCGGAGAAATCGATGCTGGGCGCGATCCGGCGCAGCTTGGCGGCGCCCAGCCGTCCGTCGACGATCACCACATCCATATCGAGCAGCCCGTTGAACTGCCCTTCATCCTCGAACAGCGTCACCTCCAGCCCGTTGGTCTCCAAAAGACTGGTGACCATGTCGGCGGTCGGTCCGGGCCGCACCACCATGCCGACCCGGGTCCCCGCGATCGGGACCCAGTCCTGCGCGGCCCGCAACTCGATCGCCGCAGGCTCCACCGGCAGGTCGAACCAGAAGGTTGAGCCGTATCCGATCGCGCTTTTCACACCGATCCGCCCGCCCATCAGGTCGACCAGCCTGCGGGAGATCGTCAGCCCCAACCCGGTGCCGCCGAAGCGCCGCGTGGTGGTGGCCTCGGCCTGCAGGAACGGCTCGAACAGATCGACCAGACGTTCCTGCTCGATCCCGATCCCGGTGTCGCTGATTTCGAACCGCAGTCGGGTACGGGAGGGATCTTCCGGTTCCGCCTCGTTGGACACCCGGATCGACACCGCGCCATGGCCGGTGAACTTGACCGCATTGCCGACCAGATTGAGCAGGATTTGCCGCAGGCGCACCGGGTCGGACAGAAAGGCGCCGGGCACCGAGGGGGTGACCGAGAGGGCCAGGTCCAAGTCCTTGGAATCCGCCTCCGGCGCGACCGTGTCCAGCACGGCCTCGGCGATCGCGCGGGCGTCGACCGGTTCGGACTCCATCTCCATCCGGCCGGCCTCGATCTTCGAGAAGTCGAGGATGTCGTCGATGATCCGCAACAGGGAACGTCCGGACTCGAGCACGGTCCCGACAATCGAGCTTTGGTCCTCATCCAGTTTGGTCTGCTGCAGAATTTCCGCCATGCCCATCACGCCGTTCATCGGCGTCCGGATCTCGTGGCTCATCGCGGCGAGAAAGGCGGATTTCGCGCGGGTCGCCTCTTCCGAGGCGTCGCGGGCTTCGAGAGCGGCGCGTTCGGCGGTCTTCTGCGGGGTGATGTCGACGATCACATTGATCCGTCCGCCGTCCGGCAGAGGCGAGACCATGTACTGAACATCAAGCCCGGTCAGATCAAACACGAACTCTCGGGAATATCTGTCCTCCGAGTCATAGACCCGATGCCGGTAGTCCATGAACCGGTCCAGGTTCATATCCTTGCCGCGATTGTGCGCGTCGAAGATGTACTTCGAGTAACTCTCAAAATCCGGTTTCTCCCGCAGGACGTCCTGCGGAAATCCCGTGATCTCGCAATAGGAATCGTTCCAGAATTCGATCCGATGTGCGTTGTCGTAGGTCAGCACACCGACCGGGAGAGTCTGCAGAATCGCCCGCATCCGCTCCCGGGTTTCCTCTGCCGCATCGCGCGCCTCGATCGCCACCCGGGCCGCCTGCTTCTGCGGGGTGATGTCGACCAGCAGGTTGACCCGGCCGCCATCCGGCAGCGGTGCGACGATGTACTGCACGTCGTAGCGGGGGTCCTGGAAGGTCACCTCACGGACCGATTTTTCCGGGCGCTGGTAGTATGAGAACCGTTCTGCGAGGAAGTCCTCGAACGGCCGGTCCCGCATTTGCGCGTAGG
>CALAHL010000052.1 GCA_937891725.1 uncultured Rhodospirillaceae bacterium
GCGTTTGCTGGCGCGATAGATCCGGGTGTCGGCCTTGGTCACGCCAGTGCGTGGCTCGGCAAATGGACGTCGGCTGTTCTGCAGAAGCCTTCCACCAGGGCAGTTGTAAGCGTCGCTGTCGTGATCGTAGGTGAAGTCCTCGCGTGAGAAGGTTCCGTCGGTGCGCTTGGACTTGTCGAAGACCGGTATGTGTGGCTCGATCCCGCGCTCATTGACCAGCCAGTTCAGCATCTCCGCCGAGCCGTAACCGGTGTCCGCGATCAAGCGTTCCGGCCAGAGGTCGAAGCGCTCCCGGGTGCGGTCGATCATGGTCCGGGCAGCGCCCACCTCCGCCTGACGCACTGCAGTCGTCGCTTCGACGTCGACGATGACGGCGTGTTCCACATCAATGAGATAGTTGGTGCAGTAGGCATAGACGGCGGGCCCGCCCCAAGACGCGGTCCAGCGTGCCGCCGGGTCGGCCGGCGAGAGATGCTTGGGCGGGACCGGCGTCGCACCACCGAACGCAGCGTCGTCGAGAACGGCCAGGTATTCCTCGACGGCGCGACCGGCTTGCGGCAGGTCCTCGGCCTTGGCCACGCCGCGTTGACGATGGGCATCCGCGACGATCAGGCTGGCATCCACCGCGAACCCCTCGCCGCCGATCAGGCCCTCCACAATGCAGCGCCGCAGGACCGTCTCGAACAACTCACGCAGCAGATCGGACTCCCGGAACCGGCCGTGGCGGGTCTTCGAGAATGTCGAATGGTCCGGTACATCACTCTCCAGGCCGAGCCGACAGAACCATCGGTAGGCCAGGTTCAGATGGACCTCCTCGCACAGACGCCGCTCCGAGCGGATGCCGAAGCAGTACCCGACGATCGGCATCCGGATCAGCAGCTCCGGATCAATCGAGGGACGGCCGATCGGGCTGTAAAACGGTGCAAGGTGTCGGCGGATGCCCGAGAGATCGACGAACCGGTCGATGGCACGCAGCAGGTGATCATCCGGCACATGCCGTTCCAGGTTAAAGCCGTAGAAAAGCTCTTCCTGCGCTACCGTTCGCTCGCCCATCATCGGCCCGTCCTCCCATCATGAGAGAATTGAATCAGAGCCTTAGAACCCCGGCAAGACGGACTTTTTCAACACTATCAACCCATAGGCGTCCATCGCCAGCACCCCGAAGGTAGTGCTGTCAT
>CALAHL010000053.1 GCA_937891725.1 uncultured Rhodospirillaceae bacterium
GACGGCAGTCTGCCTGTGGACCGCGTGGAGCTGGAGCGGCGGATTATTGATCTCAGCACGCGTGCCACATCTCTACCCGCCCTCGAAGCAAAGCAGCTGGCGCAGGATCTCCAGACGCTGATCGAGGCCCTGGACCAGACCACACAACGGATTGATCAGGCACGTCAGGCGGCCGAGTCGGGCAACCGGGCGCTTACTGGGCGCCGGGCGGCGGCCGCCTACGGGTCCACCATCGACCGCCGCAAGCGGGGACTCTAACCCTCTTATTCGAGGCCCTGCAGTTCGTCCTTGGCAGCGCCGAGCGGACACCCGACAATCCCCCAATGGATTTGGTCGACTCCTTCCGCTATGTGGCAGCGCTGCTTTCCGTTCTGGGAATGATCCTAGGGCTTTACTACGTCTTGCGTCGGTGGGGCGGCAGCGCGTTTTCAATGTTGGGCACCGCTGGAGACGCGCAAACCGGTGCGCGTTCGGGAAAGCGGCTCTCCATCGTCGAAGCCCGGAACCTGGATATGAGACGGCGGCTGGTGCTGATCCGGCGCGACGATGTGGAGCATTTGCTGGTTTTGGGCCAGGATGGCGATCTGGTGGTCGAGCGAGGGATCACCTCGCCAACCGGGACCACGGCGCGCAGTTCCCAGCCGAATGTGACCTACGAGGACCCGGAATGATGCACAAGCCCGGATCGGAGGCTGGATCGAAACTGCAAGGTCACCTCAAGCGTCAGCTTGTCCTGTTTGGTGCCACCTTCGCCCTTGGATTGATTGCATCCCTATCGACTCTGATCTGGCCCGCAGCGGATGCGCTTGCTCAATCGCTAACGCTGGATATCGGCGAGGAGAGCGGTTCCACCACAGCGCGGCTGATCCAACTGGTCGCCCTGATGACAATTTTGTCGCTGGCACCGGGCATCTTGGTGATGGTGACGTCCTTCACCCGAATCATCGTCGTGCTGTCGCTGCTTCGGATCGCGCTGGGCACTCAACAATCGCCGCCGAACATGGTGATGGTGAGCTTAGCGCTGTTCATGACAGCCTTCATCATGGCTCCCACTTTTGAGCAAGCCTGGAACAACGGCATCAGCCCGCTGATCGAGGAACAGATCACCGAGGCCGAAGCCTTTGAAGCGACTTCGGAGCCGTTTCGACAGTTCATGCTGCGAACGGTGCGGGACAAGGATCTGCAACTGTTCGAGGATATGGCGAAGGTTGAAGACGCACAGACCGGTGTGAACGCACCCCTGCAGGTCCTGATCCCAGCCTTCATTATCAGCGAGCTGAGACGGGCCTTCGAGATCGGTTTTCTGCTTTATCTGCCGTTTGTAATCATCGACATGGTGATCGCGTCGATCCTGATGTCCATGGGTATGATGATGGTGCCGCCGGTGATCATCTCTCTGCCGTTCAAGCTGATCTTTTTCGTGCTGGTGGACGGCTGGTACATGGTCGCGGGATCACTGGTCCGAAGCTTCGGGGTGTCGCCTTAGGACGAGATCAACAGAGCGCGCGATCAGTTCGTCTGGCTCAGCGGTTGGTTCTTCAGCTTCTCGCGATAGCTGGACAGAAACGCCTGGAAGCGCCCGATCTCATCGAACCGTTCTGACAGGTTCATGAAGTTGCCCAATTCACCATCACTCTCATTGGTGATCAGCCGGAAGGCCTCACGATAGGGCGTGGCGTCCATCTTGCCGGCATAGATTTGCCGCAGCCGTCCAAGACCCACGGAATTGTCGCTCAGCGACAGAGAGACCGCCCAGTTCAGGATGAACCCCGCCGTCTCCAGCTCCAATCGGCGCCCGTCCAGCCCGGCGTCTCCGACCAGCCGACGAAACACCTTGGCCGCTTCAACCCAGTTCTGAGTGCGCCAGAAAATATCTGCGCGTAGCAGGTCCGCCGCACGGGAATCGTCGTCTTCCAGAAGTTTCAGTGCTCCGGCGGCATCCGATAGATCAAAGATCGCCCGCGCCCGAAGCCTTAGGCGCTCATCGGCCAGCCCGGCTTGCAAGCCGGGCGCCACACTCTCATCCAAGGCCTTGATAGCGGAATCCGGTTGCCGGTCCAACAGATGGATCAGCGCCAGACGGGCGCCGACTCTGGCCTTGTTCTGACCTTGGAGGCGGAATTTGACCTGCCGGTCCAGCAGCCGCGCCGCCCGGTCGAGCAGATCCACGCGGACCAGCCGGTCCGCCAAAGACTCGATGATCTGGTCGCCCGGCTGACCCACCGGGGTCAGCTCCCGGAACTGATCGTAGAGGGCAAGCGCCTGCAAGGGTGTCATCGCATCCGACGCACCTCGGGTGAAGATATCGCTGAAGCCCTGGGTCAACTCTTCCGCCACGGCACGGGTTTCGGGGTTGTTCGGAAAAAACGTCACCGCCTGCCGCAGCGCCTCAAGTCCCTCTTCGAAATCATCTTCCTTCAGGCGCAGCCGTCCAAGCTCCCGAAGCAGTTCAAACTCCAGCCGATCGCCACGCCAGGCGTAACGCAGCTGATCGAGGCTATCGGCCGCCTGGTCGCTGCTGATGACGCCCTTTTCCAAATCGTGTTCGATCAAGGCGCGTTCCGACCGAACGCGGGCCCAGCGATCCTCGCCATCGGCCAAACGTCGCCAGATATCGAGGGCTGCGTCCTCGTCTCCAAAGGCCGACAGCACGCGACCGCGCAGAAAATCGATCCGAGCCGCCTCGGAGGGTGTCGGTGCCTCTTCGGCGATCACGTCGAGATAGGCACCGGCTCCCCGGTAATCCCCGGCAAGGATTGCCGCCTCGGCGGCCAGCAAGGCCAGATCGGTGGTGAAGTTGCGTGGATAGCCACCGGGAATCTCGCCCGCGCGGGCGAAATGCTCGACCGCCTCATCCCACTTTCCTTGCGCCGCCCTCGCAGCCCCGCGCCAGAGCTCCGCCTCCGAAAACCCGTTCAGAGCGGTGTCGTCCAGAAACTGCTCTGCCTCTTCGTAACGCCCCAGCATGAAGCTGGCCGCACCGCGCAGGGCCTTCACATCCGGCCGATTTGCAAGGTCTTCATCGGTCTGCGCAATCGTTCGGAGCAAGCCGATCGCCTCGGACGACAAACCGCGCGCGAAATAGAACTGCCCCAGTTCGAGCCGAGGGCCACTTCGGGAAATACTGGTCGCTTCAGAAACCCGCAACTGCAAGCCCTGTTTCTCCCGCAAATAATCGTTTCCGGTTCCCCGGCGCCAATTGCTCATGTCGAAAATGCGCCCCGGCGGTAGTCCCCGAGCCATTCCGTCGAACCGCGCGGCACCGAATGAGTCGTCCGCACTGCGCGCAACCGGCCCCGAGAGCTGCATCCCACCTTCGATCGCAATCGCAACCCCATCCGGCAGGAGTCGAATCTCAACCCTGCTGGTGCGCGGCCGCACGACGATCCCCTGAACCGAGGAGAGGAGCGATACCTGGACGTAGTTCCGATCCCCGTCCACTCCACGGCTCAGCGGTGTAACGGGGACCAGGAAGAGTCGATCGCCGACCTCTGGATCTTGTATCAGAATGGTCTCGCCCGCGCCCTCGACCGGCACGAACAGACGCGGACCCTGCGGGCTGACCATTTGCGCGTCGACCCGGAGTGCCACATCCGGACGGGCTGTCTGCGCCTGAAGATCAAATACCCAGGCATTTCCATCACGCCAAACACGTGGGCTGATACCGTCGACGACCGGCATTCGCAAGACCGAACCAACGGCAACCGGCACCTGCTCGGCACGCCCGCCAATCTCAGCGGTGGCAGCGCCGACGCCGGAGGTGTCAAACCGGGCCGGACGATCGAAGCCCACCCAGAGGTAGCCACCGCGAGTAAATGCAACTGCGCCGACTTGGTCTTCCCAGTTGAAGCGCAGGGAGAGCGCATCGTTGAGCCTTTGCGCCGTCACCGACACGATCTCACCCGCGATCACACCTGTCGTCGTGTCGGTCACGCGGGTCACATTGGTGCCGGCCGGGTCCGGAGGCGGCGGTGCCATACCTTCCGCCCCTTCTGTTGCAGGCAGCGGTCCAGCCTCAGTCCCGGTGGTGGCGGCAGTTCCAGTCGACGTCGCCAAAGGCGGCGGGACCGCGTCTCGCCCTGGTGTTTCTGGAGTCGCGGCGGGCGCAGGCGCAAAGGCCTGTGCTGCGGCCTGTTCCGCCGGAGTCGGAGGAGGAGCGACAGACTGAGTTGCCTCTGGAGTGGAGGCCTGCCTCGCCGGCTGCTCGGTAGCGGGTTGCGGGGGCTCCGCCGGCGGCGGGGTAGCTGAGGGTATCTCCGCTTGGGCAGCGGGAGCGGGTGCGGTTCGGGGCGCGCCACGTTTAACATCCAACACAACCTTGGAGCCGGATCGGAACGCCTCCAGAGTGCGGCCGTTCGGCAAAGGCACAGTCACATTCAGGCCGTCATCGGTGGATTCCGTCGAGAATCCCCGCAGGTCCTCAGGCAGGGCCGAACGCACGGCTCCGTCGTTGACCCGAGCGGCCCGATCGAACATGACGGTCGCCTCACCGTCACCTTGGCGAATCTGAAAATCCACGGGTGCCGTCCAATCCAAGACAATCCGGTCATAGCTCGGGTGCCGCCCGGTCCGGACGCCGACCACGGGAGCCCTGGACGGGCTCGGTGCCGCCGCTTGTGGCACGGAGGCGGGCGGTTGGGTGGGCGCGGGCGCGGCAGCTTCGGTCACCTGCGGTGGGGGTGGGTTCGCCGATCTAGAAATCAGATCGATGATGATCTGATTG
>CALAHL010000054.1 GCA_937891725.1 uncultured Rhodospirillaceae bacterium
CGCCTCATAACTCATGAAAAAGTTCGGGTTTTGGGGTAGGGCCAGTATAGGTTAATCAAACGGGATTCACGTCAGCGACCCGCTGCCGCACGTATCCTCAGATTTGAACACCTAAAGAAAATGCTGCCGCAGCGCCTCGGCCTCCGCCCAAAGCCGCCGCGTCACATCGGCCGCCGGTTCTTCCACCGCCAGGGATGCCGCCTGCCCGCTCCAGACCGACGAGAAGTCCGAGCGGCTCTCGGCTTCCGCCTTGGCTTTCAGAGGTGCCAAGGCCGCACCCGCGGTCGGAAACGCGGGCGCGTCCCGGCTGATCGGCCCCAACTCCGCCATCACGCGGTTGATCAAACCCCGTGCCGGACGGCCGGACAGAAGATTGGTGAAGGCCGTGCCGTCATCAGTCGCGGTCTTCAGCGCCGCCCGATGCACCGCCGAAGTCGCCGCTTCTGGCGTCACCAGGAACGCGGTGCCGACCTGCACAGCGGAGGCACCCAGCACCAGTGCCGCCAGAACCCCGCGTCCATCGGCGATGCCACCGGCAGCGATCACCGGAATGTCCCCAACCGCATCCGCCACCTGCGGCACCAGAGCCAGCGTCCCGATCTGTTTCGAGGCATCGCGAACCGGATCATCGGTCAGGAATATCCCGCGATGTCCGCCGGCCTCGGCCCCTTGCGCAATCACCGCATCGACCCCGCGCTCGGCCAGCCAGCGGGCCTCGGCGACGGTGGTCGCACAACCCCAGATCTTGATCCCGACCGCCTTCAGGCGCCGCAGCAGGCCCGCCTCCGGCAGGCCGAAATGGAAGCTGATCACCGGCGGCAACAGTTCCTCCATCAGCGCGCAGGCATCGGCGTCGAACGGGCGGCGGCCGGGCGCGTTGGTGAGTGCGTTCGGATCCGATCACATCTCGTCGTAATAGGGGCGCAGACGCGCCCGCCAGCGCGCCTGAGCAGCCTCGTCCGGGAGCGGGTCGGTATGGGTGAAGAAATTGATGTTGAACGGATTGGCGGTCGCCGACCGGATCGCGGCGATCTCCTCGCGAATCCTGTCAGGCGACAGCATCGCGCAGGGCAGCGAGCCCATACCGCCCGCCCCGCTGACCGCCGCCGCCAGGGTCGCGCCGTTCGAGCCCGCCATCGGTGCCTGGACAATCGGAATAGCAAGGCCAAAGGCCTCGCGGAACGCCTGAGTTTTCAACATTTTGGATCTCCTCATCCTCTGGGCAGACCGGATTGTCACCGAACAAGTCTCCGGGGAAGCCCGCCCGCCGCGCGTCTGTTGTGCGGGTTTCAAATCGATCCCCTTTCACAGAGCGGCTGTCCAGACTATAACGGGGCCGCAATCAACCGGGACCCCCAACGCGATCCCGATTTTAAAGCCGACCGGGCCGAGGCGCTCCTCGGACGGCCGCGCAGTTCACATGGAGGCGTTTGCCATGACTGCTGGCCTGGACAGCTTCAAAACCAAATCGACCGTCAAAGCGGCGGGTAAGACCTTTACCTATTACAGCGTGAAATCGCTGGAGGCGGCGCATCCCGACGTGGCGCGCCTGCCCTATTCGCTGAAGGTGCTGCTGGAGAACCTGCTGCGCTACGAGGACGGGATCACCGTCACCAAACAGGATATCGAGGTTCTGGCCAACTGGGCGAAGACCTGCGGGGTCAACCGCGAGATCGCCTATCGCCCGGCCCGCGTGCTGATGCAGGATTTCACCGGCGTTCCGGCGGTGGTCGATCTGGCCGCCATGCGCGACGCGATGAAGGAACTCGGCGGCGACCCGCAGAAGATCAACCCGCTGTCTCCCGTCGATCTGGTCATTGACCACTCGGTAATGGTCGACAGCGCCGGCGGCCCCGGCAGTTTCAAGAAAAACGTGGATCTGGAGTTCGAGCGGAACGCCGAGCGTTATGAGTTCCTGAAATGGGGACAGACCGCGTTCGACAATTTCCGCGTTGTCCCGCCGGGAACCGGCATCTGCCATCAGGTGAACCTGGAATACCTGGCCCAGACCGTCTGGACCAAGCAGGAGGGTGACGAGACCGTTGCCTATCCGGACACGCTGGTCGGCACCGACAGCCACACCACCATGGTCAACGGCCTGGCCGTCCTGGGCTGGGGCGTCGGCGGCATTGAAGCCGAAAGCTCGATGCTGGGTCAGCCGGTGTCGATGCTGGTGCCCGAAGTGGTCGGATTCAAGGTCATCGGCAAGCTGCCGGAAGGTGCCACCGCGACCGATCTGGTGCTGACGGTCACCCAGATGCTGCGCAAGCAGGGCGTGGTCGGCAAGTTCGTGGAATTCTACGGTCCGGGCCTCGACGCCCTGCCGCTGGCCGATCGGGCCACCATCGCCAACATGGCCCCGGAATACGGCGCTACCTGCGGCTTTTTCCCGATCGACCAGGAGACCTTGAACTACCTGCGCTTCACCGGTCGGGACGAGGATCGGGTCAAACTGGTCGAGGCCTACGCCAAGGCCCAGGGTATGTGGCGCGAGAGCAATTCCCCGGATCCGGTGTTCACCGCGACCCTGGAACTCGATCTGACGACGGTTGTTCCGTCCCTGGCCGGCCCGAAGCGTCCCCAGGACCGGGTGCTGCTGACCGAAGCCAAGGAGAGCTTCACCGGCACGATGAAGTCGATGGGCACCACCACCGCCCGCAGCCAGCCGGTCAAGGACGCCAACTACGAGCTGACCGACGGCGACGTTGTGATCGCGGCGATCACCTCCTGCACCAACACCTCGAACCCAAGCGTGCTGATGGCCGCCGGTCTGGTGGCGCAGAAGGCGAATGCGCGCGGCATGAAGGTCAAGCCATGGGTGAAGACCTCGCTGGCGCCCGGCTCCCAGGTGGTGACCGATTATCTGGAAGCCGCCGGTCTGCAGAGCGAACTGGACGCGCTGGGTTTCAATCTGGTCGGCTACGGCTGCACCACCTGTATCGGCAATTCGGGTCCGCTCGACATTCCGATCTCGGAGGCGATCGACGCCGGCGATCTGGCCGTCTGCTCGGTGCTGTCCGGCAACCGGAACTTCGAAGGCCGTGTGAACCCGCAGACAAAGGCGAACTATCTCGCCTCGCCGCCGCTGGTGGTGGCCTATGCGCTGGCCGGCTCCATGCTGGTCGACGTGGCGAAGGACTCGCTGGGTGAGGATCGCGACGGCAATCCGGTCTATCTCAAGGATATCTGGCCGACCAGCCACGAGATCGACGCCGTGATCAAGGCCAAGCTGACCCCGGAAATGTACCGCTCCCGCTATGCGAACGTGTTCGCGGGCACGGACGAATGGAAGGCGGTCACGGTATCGGGCGGCGAGACCTATGACTGGAACGACGGCTCGACCTACGTCCAGAACCCGCCGTATTTCGAAGGCATGAAGCCGGATCCCGAAGAGCTCGCCGACATCACCGGCGCGCGGGTGCTCGCCCTGCTCGGCGACTCGATCACCACCGATCACATCTCACCGGCCGGCTCGATCAAGAAGGACGGACCTGCCGGCGATTACCTGATCGAGCGGCAGATCCGCCCGATCGACTTCAACTCGTTCGGGGCCCGGCGCGGCAACCACGAGATCATGATGCGCGGCACCTTCGCCAACATCCGCCTCCAGAACGAAATGACCCCGGACGTTCAGGGCGGCTATGCCAAGCATGTTCCGTCCGGCGACGTCGGATCGATCTACGATATCGCCATGCGATACCAGAACGAGGGCACCCCGCTTGTGGTGTTCGGCGGTAAGGAATACGGCACCGGTTCGTCCCGCGATTGGGCCGCCAAGGGCACGCGCCTGCTGGGCATCAAGGCGGTGGTCACCGAGAGCTTCGAGCGGATCCACCGCTCGAACCTGGTCGGCATGGGCGTTCTGCCGTTGCAGTTCCCCGAGGGCACCACGCGCAAGAGCCTGGGCCTGAAGGGCGACGAGATCGTCGACATTCACGGCATCGCGGACGGCATCACCCCGCGGATGGCGGTGCCCTGCACAATCGTCAAGTCGGACGGCTCGAAGATCGAGCTGGAGCTGCTCTGCCGGATCGATACCGCCAATGAGGTCGACTACTACCGCCATGGCGGCATCCTGCATTACGTGCTGCGGAACCTGTCGCAGGCCGCGTAAGCTCCGAATGGCAGAAGACACAAGCGGGCGTCCCGAGTGATCGGGGCGCCCGTTTTTCGTTTCACACAGCGATTCATATGGGTTCGGAATAGACCAGCAACTGGCTCACGGTTTCGCCATCCTCGGAAAAGGGCAGCATGATCGACTGCTCCTGGACCCGCAGATTCCGGTCGTTCACGAAGTCGAGCCGATCGTACATCGGGACCCCGCTGGCCCGGACCCGGTCGTAGGCGGCCAGGGCAAACTCCTTCGACTGCGCGTGGAACCCGTCATCGACCAGTTTCCCGGTCGGATTGTGCCCCCTTGCGTTCACCTCCCAATCCCCGACCACCCTGTAGCGGTACCGGGCGGTCCCGCCGGGTGTCTCCATCCCGACGTCGATCAACAGCAGTCCGGGCAGGTGATGGGGGAGGTCGATCGGGTCGAAATCCGCCCGTCGCGGCATCAGACGAGTCCCGCGCCGGTCCATCCAATAGGCATGGATCTCCCGGATTCCATTGCTGGCACCGTCCAGAAGCCGCACATCCGTGATGTCGAGAGCCATGCGAACACCGATCTTCTGTAAGTCAGGTCCGAACCCGCTCGCCTATCCATGGAGGCTCTTCCAAATGCAGGTCGGCGAGACAGGCTACTCGCAGGCTACCACCAGATGATGAAACCAAATAGATTGAATTGCGTTGATCCTCCTCTTGAAGCAGCACAGTCAGTCCGCATAGGCTCGGGACATGTTTGAAGGTCATGTAGATCACTGCGATCCGCTCCGCGTCATCGGGTGGGCCTACGAC
>CALAHL010000055.1 GCA_937891725.1 uncultured Rhodospirillaceae bacterium
CCTTCGAAGTGCTGAGTGCCGGAATATCAGGCTTCAAGATCGGCGCGCCCGCCCCCGACAGCGACAACATAACCTGCGCACCGCTGGCGACCGGAACCGTAAAATTCGGCGGTGACTCCATCACCGTCACCGAAAGACGGCCGCTTTGGGTCGAGGCCGAGATCGCGGTTCGGCTGGGTGCGGATCTGCCGGAACGGGACAGTCCGTATTCCAGCGAAGAGGCGTACCAGGCGATAGCCACTCTGCATGCGGCGATCGAAGTCGTCGACCCGCGCTTCTCCGCCTGGCCGGACATCCCTCCGATGGCGGCCCTCGCCGATCTGTCGGCCAACGGTCGCCTGGTGCTGTCCGAAGGAATTGCCGCTCCCCGCCATTTCGAGATCGGCGAGATCACCGTCGATTTCTCGATGGGCAAGATCCGCAAGACCATGGGTCCTGAAACCTTCGCCGGAGGTGACCCGATGCGACTGGTCACCTGGCTCGCCAACAATATGGGCGTGTGGGGCCACGCCGGTGCCGGGCGCGGGCTTCGCGAAGGCGACGTGATCACCACCGGGTCCTGGATCGGCTTCCTGCCGGCCGAGCCAGGCACCATGGCGACCTGCTCGATCGACGGCGTCGGGTCGGTCGGCGTCCAAATCATCGGGGCATAAGTCCCCGACGACGCCATCCGTGTCAGTTGGCGACCTTGACCAGAAGCCCTTTTACGATTCTCCGGTCGCTGCCTTGATGAGTCCGGACGAACAACAACTCCATGCCTTGGGAACTCAGAGTTCGGGCATAGCGTTGCAGCGAATACCGGCCTTTGGCATCGATCATGAGGAGGAAGACATTGAGGGTCTGTTTCTCGATATTGGCCCAGGCCAAGCCGTCCGAGCTAAGCGGATCGGCACGCTGATCGGTGACATACCGGCTGCCTTTCGCGTCCAGCCGGAAGGTCAGCGACTCGCTTTTGCGCTTGATATCTCCGACCCCGCTCCGGCTCACAGTCGTCCACTGGATCGTGAACCCGTCGCCGGCCTGCTGGATCGTGACATCCATGTCGCGCGCCGTTTCCGGCGCGTAAATTGCGTCCTGGGAGACCGCGATTCCCGAGCCCTGGAAGGTTCCGAAAAACGCCGCGACCGGCAGATCATCCGCCGCCTTGGCGGGCAGTGCCGCACACAGCATCAGCAAGCCGAAAACCACTCTTGCGCCCAATGAGTTGGCAGCAGCCTTGATCGGTCCACTCATCACCAGATGTCCTTCGGTTCTCCGCATCAGGGCCATTTGACGGCCGGCGGCATGCTCATCAGGATCGCCTCGACATTGCCGCCGGTCTTCAGACCGAACAAGGTCCCGCGATCGTGCAGAAGATT
This sequence comes from uncultured Rhodospirillaceae bacterium, assembly GCA_937891725.1. Classification (GTDB taxonomy): domain Bacteria; phylum Pseudomonadota; class Alphaproteobacteria; order Thalassobaculales; family Thalassobaculaceae; genus JANSYC01. The sequence continues at coordinate 1,359 of CALAHL010000055.1, forward strand.
GAATTCCACATACCGCCCGCGCCGGATCAATTGATGATCCCGTTCGGCCTCGGTCCAGGACTCGTTCATATGGCGGCGAACGATTTCGGGATAGACCGTCAGAAACGCCCTGCCCACATCCTGGGTAAAAGCCAACCCGGCCTCATAATCGTCGCCCAGGTAGTCATAGAAAATGCCTCCGACCCCACGCGGTTCCTCCCGATGCGGCAGATAGAAATACTCGTCGCACCATTTCTTGAACTTGGCGTGATAATCCGGGTCATGGGCGTCGCAGGCCGCCTTCAACGCACTGTGGAAGCGATCTGTGTCGGCTTGATCCGGGACCATCGGCGTCAGGTCAGCACCGCCACCGAACCAGGATTTCGATGTGGTGATGTGCCGGGTGTTCATATGAACGGCCGGAACCTTGGGTGAGCACATGTGCGCCACCAACGAGACACCGGTCGCAAAGAACGTCGGGTCGACGTCGGCACCCGGGATCTGCTTTCGGAAATCCTCGGAAAATTCTCCTAGGACCGTCGAGACATTGACCCCGACCTTTTCGAAGACCCGGCCTTTCATGACGGACATGACGCCACCGCCACCGCCTGCGCGCTCCCACGCCGTCTGCTCAAACTTGCCAGGCGGCTGATCCCTGAACGGGCCCTCATAATCCCGCTCGATCGCCTCGAAGGCGGCGCAGATCTGGTCACGCAAGCTCTCGAACCACTTGCGGGCGCAATCTTTTTGGGCATCAGTCGATAGATACATGCCAGTAACTCTCCAAATTATCAGTCCAAGACAGTTAGTAGATTATATCAGGGTTGGCGCGCCGGCTCGGATCACCTCGATCCGCGGATTGAACCCTATCCTATAGGACAATTCGGCCGGATCTTGTATCCGCCACAGGACGAAATCGGCGGCCTTGCCAACCGCCAGGGTTCCCCTCTCCGCGGCTAGGCCCAGCGCGCGCGCCGCTTCTCTCGTGGTGCCTGCCAAGGCCTCCTCCGGGGTCAGTCCGAACAAGACGCACGCCATGTTCATGGTTGTGAGCAGGGATGTGACCGGAGACGAGCCGGGATTGCAATCGGTCGCAACGGCCATCCGCACACCCGCCTCTCGGAATGCCGCAATCGGCGGTTTCGTCGTCTTGCCGAGGACAAAGAAGGCCCCGGGCAGGAGCACGGCAACCGTTCCCGACCGTGCCAGTGCGTCTATCCCGTCTGGGCCGACAAACTCCAGGTGATCGCAGGACAAGGCACCCGCTTCGGCGGCCAGAATTGATCCACCCAGATCACTCAACTGTTCGGCATGCAGCTTGATCGGGAGATTGAACAGTCGGGCCACATCAAAAACCCGCCCGACCTGTTCCGGCGAGAAGGCAATTCCCTCGCAAAATGCATCCACCTGGTCAACCAGGCCCCGTTCCACCGCTGCGGGGAGCACCTCATCGCAGACGAAATCGATATAGCGGTCGGCGTCTCCATCGAACTCGGCGGGCACGGCATGCGCGCCAAGGAAGGTGGTGACTACCGTAACCGGCATCCGTTCTCCAATGGCACGGGCCACTTCAAGCATCTTCAGCTCGGTATCAAGATCAAGCCCATAGCCGGACTTGATCTCAACCACCGTCACTCCCTCCGATACCAGTGGCTCAAGCCGCCTGGCGGCTGACACCAAAAGGTCCTCGAAGCTGGCCGCTCTGGTGGCCATCACGGTGGACCGAATGCCTACGCCAGACCGGGAGATCTCGGCATAGCTTGCGCCTTGCAAACGCAAATCGAATTCACGCGCCCGATGACCGCCATGGACGATATGTGTGTGACAGTCGATGAGAGCCGGTGTGATCCAGGCACCCTCGGCGTCGTGAACCACGGCCGCCATGTGCTCAACCGGTCGCGGCAGGTCATCCCGCGCGCCGACATGTGCGATCCGACCGTCCTTGACCGCGATCACCCCGTCTTCGATTCGACCGAATGGCGCCGCGATTCCAAGATCGAGTGTCGCAAGACCAGCATCCACCCAAATCGCATCCCACATCTCACTAGACATCGTGCCCGTCACCATCACCACACCGCGAAAAATCCAAACTCACCAGTCACCTAGGTGCCGGTACTCTACGCGGAATCTCTCCGCGACGCCGAGCGGATTGTAACACCGTCGGTGCGCACAGCGGATCCGACCTAAAGGCCCTGTTCGATACCTGAGAGGATGGCCGAACGGTCATCTCTCGCGATTCATGAAATTCACCTTTGCGAAGCGAAACGTACCATCCGCTTTTCAGGACCTGCGACCGATCAAAAATTTGATAAAAAATCGAAACATGACGAAGGGCTCGTTTGCACTCGGTATGCTTGCCGCCGCATTCACCGGATGGTTCCGCCTAAGGGTTCAGTTTTAAATAGATTGACGGGCCAAGTTCCGGGTCTCGTGGTGCTCGATCGTTGCAGTAATATTTTCCATCTTAAAGTGTTCAATATGTCTCTGCAGACACGGGTTCGACCCCCTCAGCAGAAGGATGTAGTTGCAACAAATCTAAAATTTGATCTACAAACGAACTTAAGCAAAATGCAAGGGATAGAACCTACGCAAAACGCAAGGGGTACACATGTCCGGGCTCGCTGAACGAAATTTGGGCTACATAAGCCAGAATGTGGATCGTATCGCCGTGATCCTTAAGGTCATGGGAAACGACAAGCGGCTCGCAGTTCTATGTGACCTTGCCACGCATGGCGAACGTTCGGTGGGTCAACTGGAAATAACCAGCGGCCTCAGCCAGTCGGCGCTTTCACAGCATCTGGCGAAAATGCGCCAGCATGGAATCGTCAAGACCAGACGCGCCGCTCAAACAATTTAT
>CALAHL010000056.1 GCA_937891725.1 uncultured Rhodospirillaceae bacterium
ACCATGCCGCGCTTGCCCTCAAGGCTCTCCAGCATGGAGCTTTCCTCACCGCAGATATACGCACCGGCGCCGCGCCGGACGTGCAACCCGAACGCCTTACCCGATCCGGCGATATCGACACCGAGATACCCGGCCGCGCCCATCAGGCCGATTGCCGCCTTCATGGTCGCGATCGCATGGGGATATTCGGAGCGGATGTAGACATATCCCTCGGTCGCGCCGACCGCCAAGCCGGCAATCGCCATCCCCTCGATCAGCGCGAACGGGTCGCCTTCCATGATCATGCGATCGGCGAACGTGCCGCTGTCGCCCTCATCGGCGTTGCAGCAGATGTATTTCTGCGGCTCCGGCTGCTCGCCCACGGTCTTCCACTTGATCCCGGTCGGGAACCCCGCACCGCCACGGCCCCTCAGACCGGATTCGGTGACCTCGGCGACGATCGCCTCAGGCGCCATCCGGGCCGCTTTGATCAGACCGGTCAGACCTCCGGTATCCTGATAGGCCTTGAGGTCGAGCGGTTCGATCACGCCCATGCGGGCGAAGGTCAGCCGCTCCTGATTCTTGAGATAGGGGATGGCCTCGGTCAGCCCGTGGGCCAGCGCGTGATCGCCACCGGAGAGAAACCCAGCCTCGAACAGGCCCGGCACATCTGCCGTGGTTACCGGACCGTAGGCCACCCGGCCCTCGGTGGTTTCCACCTCGACCAGCGGCTCCAGCCAGAACAGCCCCCGGGAGACATTGCGCTTCAGCGTCACCTCGACCCCGCGGGCCAGAGCCTCCAACTGAATCGCAGCCGCGACACCGTCCGCTCCGACAGACAGGGATGCCGAATCCTTCGGGACATAGATCACGACGCCCATCAGCCGGCCTCCTCGGTCAGATCGGCGACCAGGGCCGCAACCCGCGCGGCGTCAACCCGGCCATGCAGGACACCGCCGACCGTCGCCGCCGGCGCCAGCGCACAGTTCCCCAGACAATACACCGGCTCAACCGTCACCGACCCGCCGGCCGAGGTCGCTCCAAGGCCGACACCGAGCCGGTCACAGATCTGCTCGATCAGCGGCAGCGCGCCCATCGACTGGCAGGCCTCGGCCCGGCAGACTTTCACCACCACCCGGCCAACCGGCTTGGTGTGAAAGTCATGATAAAAACTCAAAACCCCATGCACCTCGGCGCGGCTCAGATTCAGCCGTGTGGCGATCGGCTTCAGGGCAGCTTCCGGCACATGGCCGAGCGCCTCCTGCAGATCATGGAATATCTCGATCAGGGCGTCCGGCCTGTCTCCGTTCCAACCGCAGATCCGGTCGACCGCCAGAGTGACCGGGTCGTGATCATCTTCGGTCGCCGGTGTCTCGTTGTGTTGGATCATCGCCATCCAGCTTCCGTCCCTTTGCCAAACGCGCGCGTCAAGAACAGCTGACGGGGCGGTGGTATTTTTACTTGGACAGAAGTGGACGCCTCATTGGCAAGCGGCGCCAATCGTAATTTACGATAGGGTCATTGATGAAATCGATGACGAACCAAGACGTTATCCATCACACCAGATGTAGTCGATTCTGAAGCAGTTCAGGCAGTTTGTAGTGCTTCGCGGCCTCGATCAGGGCATGGAGCAACGGCGGTATCGGGTCCCGGTCCAGCGCCACCAGCCCGACTTCGTGGGTGATTTCGGGCTCGATCAGCGGAATCGCCCGCAGATGATCGGCATCTCCCATCATGCCGATGACGTATTCCGGCAGCACACTGGCGTGTCCGCTCATCATCACCTGGGCGCACAGATGGATCACCGAGGTGGTCTCGATCACCGGGACCAGACTGCGCCCGGTGGCGGCCTTGAAGGCGGCATCGATGATCCGGCGGTTCTGCATGTCCTCGGTCAGAGCCGTCAGCGAATGGGTCGAGGCCTCGGCCCAGGTCACGCGCTCCCGATCGGCCAGCGGATGGTCCTCACGGACGAACAGCCGGTACCGTTCCCGATACAGGGTCTGCGACAGCGCCAGATCGATCGGCTCGTTGTCGAGATAGGTCACCCCGGCATCCAGGGTGAAATCCTCCAGCCCCCGCTCGATCTCGCGAGAGCTTCGGGACAGCACGGTGAACCGCACCTTCGGAAACCGCTCCTGCATCGCCTGGATCAGCGGCGGCACGGTCGGCAGGGCCGAGGGAATTACGCCCAGCGTCATGCGGCCCTCGGGGGAGTCGGTCCGGCTGGCCAGTTCCTCGCGCAACCCGTCGAGATCCTCCAGGATGGTCTGCGCCCAGCGGAGCACCCGCTCCCCCTCGGCGGTCAGGCTGTGATAGCGCTGGCCCCGCACCACGATCGGGACGCCGAGTTCCTCTTCGAGCTGGCGCAGCCGGCCGGAGAGCGTGGGCTGGGTGACATTGCAGGCCTCGGCCGCCCGGGTGAAATGCTTCTCCCGCGCCAAGGCAACCAGATACTGCAACTGACGAATGTCCACGCGCTCTCCCTTCGAACAACTCCGATTCGAAGCGGTTTCACACCGGATGGCAAGAGGGTGCGGTTACCGGACGCAGCGGGGCGGGGTGTCGTAGATGCTGAAGCTGTCGCAGCTCGGCCCGAACCAGTCGCTCATATAGGCGAAGGTGTTCTTTCCGGTCGCGACC
>CALAHL010000057.1 GCA_937891725.1 uncultured Rhodospirillaceae bacterium
GAGACGTCTAATGTCACTGCCCCCTACTTCCCGCGACAGCGGGTTCGTTCAATCCTCAAGTTCGGCACCGATCTCCTCTAAGGTCCGACCGATACAGGCCGACTCCTCCGGCACGAAAAGCTCGGTCAGATAGCCCTCGATCTCGAACGGTGTGTCCGTCGCCCCCTGGTCCGGGCGAATCCGTGGCAACAGGCGCCACCCGATCAGGGTGACAAAGGCGATCCCAGCCGCGGCAAGCGGCAAGCCGACCCATGCAAAGTCGAACAATCCGAACGGCTCACCCGTCGCATCGCGGCGATAGGTCGAGACCAGCAGGTTCGGCGGTGTTCCGATCAAGGTGATCAGCCCGCCCAGAATTGTTGCGAAGGCGAGCGGCATCAGGATCATAGCGGCCGGATACCCGGTCTTCCTCGAAACCGACAGCGCGACCGGCATCAACAGCGCCAAAGCCCCGACATTGTTGATGAACCCCGATAAAACGCCGCCCAGGCCCGACAAAGTCACCATCTGGGCGGTACGACCGGACGCAATACGACCGATGCGGCTCGCGATCAGATCAATGGCGCCCGAACGGGCCAGCGCGCTCGATAGTCCGAGAACGGCAACCACCGTGATCACGGCCGGATGACCGAACCCCGCGAACGCCGCCTCCCCCGGTATCAATCCAAGAATCACGCACGTCAGCAGCGCTAGAACCGCCACCACATCGACCCTCAGAATGCCCCAAATGAACAGTCCGATGGTCGCGACGAGCACCAAGATCGCAAGCCAGGCAGGGTCGAGCATGGACGGTTCCGTCGCGGTTGAAATAGACATTGAACGGACGTGACTGGGAAGCGGTCTCTTGACCAGCCCCAACCCACGACTTCGAACTTAGAGTGATATTAGAAAGCTTTCGTCGCAGGTTCGACTGCCCCAATGCAAGTCTGCCTGAATTCAGGTAACTTCAAGATCCAATCTTCTCCCTTTTCGTCGGACACCTCCATGCCGAGCTTGAGACCCGTTTTCCTGATTGTAGGACTGGTGCTTCTGGTGCTTGCCGTCGCCATGACGGTGCCGGTATGGCTGGCTGCCGTCGAACATGATTCCGGATGGTCCAGCCACGCCGCCACCGTGCTGGTGCCGGCCTTCATTGGGGCGGTCTGCGTCATCGGCGCACGCACCGCCGGCAGCAAGTTCGGGTTGCGCGAGGCTTATCTTCTGACGTCCACGGTATGGCTGATCGTTCCCCTGGTTGGCGCATTGCCGTTTCTTTGGGTCGATCCGACCCTGCCATTCGCGGATGCGATCTTTGAATCCGTCAGCGGCCTGACGACGACCGGCTCCACGGTAATCACCGGGCTCAATACCCTGCCGGACAGCTTTCTGCTTTGGCGATCGATCCTGCAATGGTTGGGCGGGATCGGAATCATCGTGATGGCCATCGCAATCCTGCCACTGCTGAAGATCGGCGGCATGCAGCTGATGCAGCGGGAATCCTCCGACACCTCCGAAAAAATCCTGGCCAGGCCACGCGACATCGCGGCTGGGCTGCTGGGCGTCTATGTGGGTTTGACGGTCGCCTGCGCGATCGTGCTCAAACTCCTTGGGATGAGCGGGTTCGACGCCATCAACCATGCCATGACCACAATCTCCACCGGTGGGTTCTCAACCCACGACACTTCCATGGGGCATTTCGATGCGGGTCTTCAGTGGGCCGTGCTGATCTTCATGTTGGCGGGCGCAATGCCGTTCCTTCTGTTCGTACGTTGGATCACCGGGGTGCGCGGCTATGTTCCGGCCGGTCAGGTGCCTGTGATGCTGGCGGTGGTGGCGATCGGCGGCGGACTGATGGCGTTGAGCGCCTGGCAATCGGATCAGCCGGCGGGAGATGCGATCCGCCACGGGTTGTTCAACGTCGCATCGATCATCACCACGACCGGATTTGCCTCGACCGACTATCAGGAATGGGGGCCGTTTGCCTGGGGCATCGCCTTGGTGCTCACGATCTGCGGAGGATGCACCGGATCGACCTCCGGCGGCGTCAAGATTTTCCGCTGGCAAATCCTGTTTCAGGAAATCCAGATGACCATCAAGGAAATGCCGCGCCCGCACCGGGTCTTGGCACGGCGTTACGACGGACGGCCGATTGATGGACAAGTTGCAGCGGGCGTCCTGGTTTTCGTGGTTCTGGTCGGTCTTGTCAGCATCTTGGGCATGCTCGCACTGGCGGCAACCGGGTTGGACCTCATGACGGCCCTCAGCGCGTCGGTCACCGCGATCACCAATGTCGGACCTGCCCTGGGGCCGATCGCCGGGCCGTCCGGAACATTCGAAAGTTTTAGCGACCCGGCCAAGTACATCATGGTCGTGCTGATGCTGCTGGGCCGGTTGGAGCTGCTGACCGTCCTCGTCCTCTTCGACCCCGACTTCTGGCGATCTTAGATTGTGTCTGGCTTTCTGGGTGGCTGCGGCTGCCGCGCTATCGAATAGCAGATGTGGGACCACGCATATGGATCTAGCCTGTGGAAGACCGCAAAATGTTGACCTACGGAGGCGAATCGCTTCCATTGGGTGCCGAGGTACATTCTTCGAGACTAGGACCCACAGATCAGCATGTTGCCCCTGGAGCGCCCCATTCTCACGCTAGGCCGTGTGACGAACACGAAGTGCAAGGCGGAACCGCGGCATGCTTGATTATTTCGGACAGGCGATCGGTGAGGTCTGGGGCCCGGCTCGGCTGTTCTCTTCCTTTTTTTTCCTCGCAGCCTGCGGCGCGACGGCCAGCGTCGCCGCCACCATGTATTTTCTGCCAAAACTGTGGGGCATCCTGCCGCGCGACCGGGGACGGGCTTTCGCCGTCGATGCGGATAAGAGCGTTGGAAAGCCGGTCAGCGCCGGGATCCTAATGATCGGAATCTTCGTGGCGATGGCTCTGCTGTTCGTGCCTTTCACCCCGCAATTCTTGTGGATGCTGCCGGTGATCGTGTTCTCCTCGATTGTCGGCTTCGTCGACGACCGGTCCACCGGATTAAGCGAACTGGCCCTGGGCAGTGCGGATCTGATCGCATCTCTGGCCGCCGCTCTGATCCTCTTCGGGCTGGAGCCGATGGTCGTCTGGCTCCCCTTCATTTCCGGGAGTTGGATGCTGCCGGCCTGGATCGGCATCCCGATGGTCACCACCGTGATTTGGGTCGCGATCAACGCGATGAACTGCAATGACGGGGTCGACGGGCTGTCCGGCGGATTGGCGTCCATCTGCTTCGCCTTCATCGGCATCCTGCTTTACACAGTAGTCGGCAATGTGGAGATCTCGAGATATCTGCTGATCCCGCACAATCCGGAGGGGGCGACCTGGGCGCTCGCCGCGGCGCTGATGATCGGCTGTATCTTCGGCTACCTCTGGTACAACGTACCTCCCAGCTCGGTTCTGATGGGCGACAGCGGGTCCCGGCCAATAGGTCTTATGCTGGGCGTCCTGGTTTCGGTCGGTCTGAACCCGTTCTTGTTGGTGGTCTGCGGGTTCATCATTCTGGCAAACGGGGCCACCGGCCTCGTGAAACTCGCCCTGCTGCGGGTCTTCAAGGTCGGCATCTTCCGCGACATCAGCTTTCCGCTGCATGACCATTGCCGCAAGGTGCTGGGATGGACCGGCAGCCAAGTGCTGCTGCGGTTCCTGCTGATTCACATCGCGGTGTCGGCGCTAATGATCGCCCTTCTGCTGAAGGTGCGGTGAAACCGCTTAAACTCGCCGCCCGCTCTCCGCGTCGAAGAGATGCAGATCGTGCGGCGTGAATTCGACAGGCTCGCCGCTCCTGAACATATGGTGACCCGATAACCGCACCGTCATCATCTCATTCGAGACCGGGCTTTCTCCGTGCACCAGAGTGTCCGCGCCCAGATGCTCCACCAGATCGACCGCAAGCTTGACCCCCGGACGACCATCGGACGGGGTCAGGTGTTCGGGCCGCAAGCCGACGGTCATCGGCCGGTTCGGCTCCAGCCCACCTGCATAGCCGTTGCGCAGCGGAAAAGCCGTGCCGTCGTTCAGGGACACTGCCTTGCCGTCCGCTGCGATACGCCCCTCCAGCATGTTCATCGCAGGGGAGCCGATGAAGCTGGCGACGAAGGTGCTGGCGGGCTTGTCGTAGACGTCGATCGGAGTCCCGATCTGTTCGGCCACCCCTTTGTTCATGACCACCAGACGGTCCGCCATTGTCATGGCCTCGACCTGGTCATGGGTGACATAGACGCTGGTTGTGCGAAGTTGTTTCTGGAGCTTCTTGATCTCGACCCGCATCTGGACCCGCAGCTTTGCGTCCAGGTTCGACAGCGGCTCATCGAACAGGAAGACAGCCGGCTCCCGCACGATCGCGCGGCCCATGGCCACCCGCTGGCGCTGTCCGCCGGACAACTGGCGTGGGCGCCGCTCCAGCAACTCGTCGAGTTGAAGAATGCCCGCCGCCTTGCGGACCCGCTGTTCGATCTCTGCTTTGTTCATACCCCGGTTCTTCAGCCCGTAGGCCATGTTCCCGTGGACCGTCATATGCGGATAAAGCGCGTAGTTCTGAAACACCATGGCGATATCCCGGTCCGCCGGCTCCAGCTCGTTCACCACCCGGTCCCCGATCCGGACCTCGCCACCGGTCACGCTTTCCAGCCCCGCGATCATCCGCAGAAGTGTGGACTTGCCGCAGCCCGAGGGACCAACCAGCACGATGAACTCGCCATCGGCGATCTTGATGTCGATCCCGTGGATCGCCTTGAAGCCGTTCGGATAGGTTTTCTCGACTCGGCTCAGCTGGACTTGCGCCATTTCCATGTTCCTTGGTGGGTCTATTTCTCGGTTTCGACCAGACCTTTGACGAACCAGCGTTGCAGGACGACCACGACAAGCACTGGCGGTAGCAGGGCCAGAACCGCCAGTGCCAACGCCTTGTTGTATTCGGGGACATTGTTGCCCTCGAGATCGTTGAGGATGTTCTTGATGCCCATGACGATCGTGTAATAGCTCTCGTCCGTGGTCATCAGGATCGGCCACAGATACTGGTTCCAGCCGACCACAAACATGATGATGAAGATCGCCGCGATCATGGTGGTCGACAGAGGCATCAGAATGTCGACGAAAAAGCGATAGGGGCCGGCGCCATCGATCCGGGCAGATTCCAACAATTCTTCCGGCACCGATTTATAGAACTGGCGGAAGAAGAAGGTCGCGGTCGCGGACGCGATCAACGGCAGGATCAAGCCGGTATAGCTGTTCAGAAGGCCCATCTGCGCCACCACCTCATAGGACGGGATGATCCGCACCTCCAAGGGCAGCAGCAGTGACGAGAAGATGATCCAGAAGATCATCCCGCCGGCGGGAAACCGAAAATAGACGATAGCATAGGCCGCGATGGTCGAGATCAGGATCTTGCCGATCGAGAAGCCCAGACCGAGGATCATCGAATTGCCCAGCATCAGCAGGGCGTTCACCTTGCCGGTAAAGCCGGTGCCGTCGAACAGCACGGCGCTGTAGGTCTCCCAAAAGTAATCTCCGAACCAGAATTGCAGCCCCTGGCCCAGGATCACCTCGGGACGGTGTGTCGAACTCACGAAGGCGATCCAGACCGGCAGCAGCAGGAACAGCACGCCCGCCATCAGAATGAGATGATCCAGGATCTGATTTTTCTTTTTCACAGCCGATCCCTCAGTACTGGATTTTGCGTTCGAGGAAGCGGAACTGCACGGCCGTCAGGACCAGCACCAGGATCATCAGAATCACCGACTGCGCCGATGATCCACCGAGGTCCAATCCCAGGAATCCGTCCTGATACACCTTGTAGACCAACGTGCTGGTACCGCCCGCCGGAGCCCCGCGGGTCATGGTGTCGATCACCCCGAAGGTGTCGAAGAACGCATAGGTGACATTGATCACCAACACGAAAAAGCCGGTCGGTGCGAGAAGCGGCAGCGTGATGGTCCAGAACCGGCGAAGCTCGGACTTGCAGTCGATCTTCGCGGCTTCCCGGACGGCTACGGGAATGCCCTGAAGGCCAGCAAGAAAGTAAATGAAGTTCACACTGACCTGCTTCCAGACCGACACCAGGATGACAGTGAAGGAGGCATCGAACACGTTGACCTGCGGATTGAATGTCCAACCGGTGGAGACCAGCAGGTTGTAGAGCGGGCCGATATTTCGGGTAAACAGGAACGTTCCGATGATACCGGCCACCGCCGGTGCCACCGCGTAGACCCAGGTCAGCAGCACCTTATAGGCGCTCTCGCCGTGCAGGATCCCATCGGCCTTGACCGCAAGCAGCAGGGCGATCGCCATCGAGAAGAACGCGACCAGGGTCGAAAATATGATCGTGAAAACAAATGACACGGCGTACTGACGATCGTCGAAGACCGAGGCGTAATTGTCGAACCAGACAAACTCTCCGATCCCCATCAACGGGTCTTCCAAGCGGAACGACTGGTAAACCGCTTGAGCTGCCGGCCAGACGAAGAACACCAGGATGATCGCCAACTGGGGCGCCACCAGAAGGTAGGGCAGATAGGGATGTTGAAACTGTTGGCGCTTCATCGGGGGGACCAGCGAAAAAAATTGGATGCAGAACCAGGATCAGAAACGCATCCGGGCGAGAGGAAAATTCCCTCTCGCCCGGGCGTTCATGCGGTATCGATCACTTCACGGTCTTGGCGAACCGCTCCAACAGCTTGTCGCTGTCTTCCTTGATCGCCTTGAAGGCGTCCGGAACCGAGGTGGCGCCGGAGAAGATCTTGTCGTACTCGCGCTGCAGCACTTCACGGATCTGGACGTAGTAGCCAAGGCGGTACCCCTTGGTCCACTCACCGCCGTCCAGTGACAGCTGCTGGATGCCGACTTCGGCGTCCGGATTGGCGTCGTAGTAGCCGTCTGACTTGGCCAGCTCATAGGCCGCTTCGGTGATCGGCACGTAACCGGTCTCGCGGTGCCAGAAATACTGCGTCTCCGGTTTGGTCAGATACGCAAAGAACTCGGCGGTTGCTTTGTACTCCGCATCGGTTTTGCCGGACATGGCGAACAGAGCCGCGCCACCGATAAAGGTGCGCTGACCCTCACTGATGACTGACTTCCAATACGGCAGATAGGTGGTACCGAAATCGAACTTGGCAGACGCCTTCAGACCGCCAAAGGACCCCGACGAGCCGAGCCACATTGCGACTTCCTCATCGATGAATGGCTTCTGGTTGTCGTTCCACTTGGTGCCGTAATAGCCGTACAGCCCGTCATCCATCCAGCTTTTCAGCTTGGTGAACATCATGACCATGTTCGGATTGTCATACATGATTTCGGTTGCGACGCCGTCGAAGCCGTTTTCGTCGTTCGCCATCTGGAGATTATGCCGGCTGTGGAAATTCTCCGACAGGATCCACGGGGTATGGGACTGCGACAGCGGCACGTAACCGGCGGCCTTCAGCTTCGGGGCCGCAACCTCGAACTCTTCCCAGGTCTTCGGCGCTTCGACACCAGCCTTCGCGAGGGCGGCCTTGTTGTAATACAGAACCGGAGTGGACGAGTTGAACGGCATGCCGATCATCTGGCCGTCTTTGTCGGCGTAGAAATACCGGACACCGGCGATGTAATCCTCAGCATTGAATTTCGTACCGAACTCGTTCAGCAGACCGGCGACAGGCTTCACAGCCCCCTTGGCATTGATAATGGTGGCGGCGCCGGCGTCGAAGATCTGAATGATGTTCGGAGCCTCCCCAGCACGAAACGCGGCGATACCGGCGGTCATGGTCTCTTCATAGGAGCCCTTGTAGACCGGGGTCAGAACCACGTCGCTCTGGGACGCGTTGAATTCCTTGGCGATGGTGTTGACCGTCTCGCCCAATTGGCCGCCCATGGCGTGCCAGAAGGTGATTTCGGTCGCTGCGTGGGCGGAGCCGGAAACGGCAAAAAGCCCGGCCGCGGCAACGGCGAGCGTGCGAAGCGACTTCATGTGTTAGCCTCCTAGAAGGGCTGGTTCAAAGTGTGCGCACCCTACGCAGGGTCGATTTCTCATTCGTGACCGGAATGTGATGTTTTGATTAATCAAAAAGAACGGTTCTGTGTCGACCGCTCCCCCCAATCCTGACCGCAAGCCCCGGATGGCAAGTCTTCTTCGATTGCAGGACCATCGCTTAACCTCGACACTCAGCGACCGGACAGCGGACGATGACGACCATGACCAACCCCAGACTCTTCCAAGATGACACGGCACGGTATCGCGCCCTGGAAGCTCGCGACCGGACTGCGGACGGTGCCTTCATCGTTGCGGTGAAGACGACCGGGATATACTGTCGGCCGGTTTGCCCGTCGCAGACGCCAAAGCGGCAGAACGTCACTTTCTTCACGCTTCCCGAACAGGCACGGTCCGCCGGTTTTCGGGCCTGCAAGCGCTGTCACCCCGACGATGCAGCACCGCGCGACCCGGCCCTCGACGCGGTCCGTGCGGCCTGCCGCATGATCGAGTTGGCGGAAGACGAAGCGCCGACACTGGAGGCTCTGGGACAGACCGCCGGGTTCAGCCCGTTTCATCTGCAACGGACCTTCAAATCGGTCATGGGCATCACCCCACGACAATACTGGGACGCGCGACGCCTCAAGCGCCTCAAACACAATCTGCGATCCGGCGAAGACGTGACCTCGGCGCTCTACGGCGCCGGTTACGGGTCGTCCAGTCGCCTCTACGAAAAAGCAGGAGCACAATTGGGCATGACACCGGCAAGCTATGGCAAAGGCGGAGCGGGGGCGGTTATCGCCTATGCCTTTGCAAACACGGCCCTGGGCCTCGTGATCGTCGGCGCCACAACCGCCGGCATCTGTTTCATCGGCATCGGCGATACCGAGGCGGATCTGATTGAGGAACTGCAGCACGACTATCCTTTGGCCACGCTTGCGGCGGACCCGGGCGGGCTCGGCGAGACGGTTTCCGAGGTGGCAGCCACGCTTGAAGGACGAGAGCCGCACCGGAATCTGCCACTCGACATCCGGGGTACCGCGTTCCAACGCCAGGTATGGGAGGCCTTGCAGGCAATTCCGATGGGCGAGACCCGGACCTATGCGGAACTGGCCGCCGGAATCGGTCGGCCCAAGGCGATCCGAGCGGTCGGGTCGGCCTGTGCCAACAATCCGGTGTCGCTGCTCATCCCCTGTCATCGGGCAGTGGGGACCGACGGGACGCTCAGAGGCTACCGCTGGGGACTGGCCCGCAAAAAAACGCTGATCGAGACAGAGCGGGAGGCTATCTAGTTCGGAACGATTGGGTCGGCTGTAATCGATACCGTATCGATCACACCGAGCTCCCTATAACAGGCCTCGGCGCCTGGATGCACGGGTATGGCGACACCATCCAGCGCTTTGCTCAACTGGATTTGTCGACCGGTCGGATGGCCTCCGTCAAGCAACGTACGGGTTGCGTCGTTCCAGAGCGCCAAGCAGATCGCCTTGACCAACGCCTCCGGAACATCCGATGAAATCACCCATTGGGCCACCACTCCGAGGGTCGGAATTTCCTCAGGCTGACCTTTATATGTATCGGCGGGAATCGGCGCTTCGGCCAGGAACCGGAACCGGCCCAGCAGATCATCGACGGCAAGACCTTCGAGCCGGATGATCCGGGCGTGTCCTCCATCGACAAGTTCTTCAACTGCCGCAGTCGGCACTCCGGCCACGATGAAGAAGGCGTCCAATTCATTGCGAAGCATCTTGCTGGCTGCTGGGCCAGGTTTCAGATACTCGACGACCAGGTCGCCTTCGGCCAAGTTGTTCGCCGCCAAAAGATCTCGTGCGATCAGCAGGGTTCCCGACCCCGGCTCGTCGATCGAAACCCGATGGCCCTTCAAATCCGCCATGGTCTTGATGTCGCTGTCTATGCGCACGACCAGTTGCAACCGTTCGGCATAGAGGCTGGCCACCACGCGAAGCTTCTCCGCAGGGCCGAAATTGGTGAACGCACCGGTACCATGATAGGCATCGAACACCACGTCCGCCTGCGCGAAGCCGCTATTGATCGCGCCGGTCTGGATGTTGCGAACATTGGCGACAGAACCGTCCGATGAAACCGCCACCGCAATGAGATTCGGCACCCCACAGGACCCACCGCTTTCGCAGGACCGTGAGCCCGGGGGGCTGGAGATCGCGTTCGCAATGGTCCCGCCTATCGGATAGTAGGTGCCGTTGACCCCACCCGTGGCGATCCTGAGGAAGGTCGGCGCCCCACTGGGGGTCTGCGCCTGTGCCTCGTTCGATCGCCCTGGTCCACCAGCCAAACCCGCCACGCACGTCGCGATGGTCAAGGAGACCAGGGTGGGGCGGAACCAGCGGCGGGCGATCATCGGCTCATCCTTCTTGCAGATAGTGGCGGATCAAATCCTTGGCAGCATCCGACTCCCAGTCGGCATCGCCCTCCAAACGACCCCGCACCCGACCCTCCCGGTCCAGCAAGAAGGTCGTCGGCAGGCCCGCCGCCCCAAACGCACGGACGAGGTCACTGTTCGAGTCGATTGCGGTCTTAAGATGGCCGAGCTTCAAATCTTCGAGAAAAGGATCGGCGACCGTCGCCCCCTTACGGTCGACGGAGACCAGCAGCACCCTGAATTCTTCACTGCCCAAATCAGCCTGCAAACGATCGAGCACCGGCAGTTCTTTCACGCAGGGCGCACACCAGGTGGCCCAAAAATTCAGCAGCACGATCTGCCCGCGCAGCGCGTCAAGCTTGATGGTGTCGCCGTTCGCGTCTAGGAAAGCGACATCCGGCGCCGGTGCCGGGTCTTCGGCGGGTTCATAACTGCCAAATGCGCCCTTGAACGCGGGAGGACCATTTGCGGTGGCCGCCAAGTCTCGGCCGCCCAGCAACAGGACCCCACCGGCCACGACCACGCCGAGTATGGCCGCCACCGCGACCAGACGGAGCCAATTTCGACGCCCAAGGGGCAAGGACTGGATCATGACCAACCACTCTCCGAACACCGGCTCCGAAACAGAAACCACCGGGTTGGAAGCAAAAGCTGCCAACACCATGTGGGGCGGACGATTTGCCAGCGGGCCAGCCGAAGCGATGGAGCGGATCAACCCGTCCATTGATTTCGACCGCCGGTTCTGGCGGGAGGACATCCTGGGCTCGAAGGCGCATGCCGAGATGCTGGTCGCCCAGGGAATCCTCACAGCCGCCGATGGAGCCGCGATATCACAGGGTCTAGACGAGATTTGGGGCGAAATCGAGTCCGGTACATTCACCTTTTCGCGCGCACTCGAAGATATTCACTTCAACGTCGAGGCCCGTCTGACCGAGAAGATCGGTGATGCGGGTGGCCGACTCCATACCGGACGGTCACGAAACGATCAGGTGGCGACCGACATGAAGCTTTGGTGCCGCGGGTCAATCGACGCCCTGGACGCCGAACTGACGGCCCTGCAAAAGGCGCTGATCGACCAGGCCGAAGTCAACGTCGCCACCATCATGCCCGGCTTCACCCATCTGCAGGTCGCCCAGCCGATCACATTCGGCCACCATCTGCTGGCCTATGCGGAAATGGTGGGACGCGACCGGAGCCGGTTAGCCGATTGCCGTAAGCGTCTGAATGAAAGCCCGTTGGGTGCTGCGGCATTGGCCGGTACGCCCTACCCGATTGATCGGGACCGCACGGCCGCGGCTCTTGGCTTCGACCGACCGACAGCAAATTCGCTGGACGCGGTCTCCGACCGTGATTTCGCGATGGAACTAGCTGCCACCGCCGGGATCTGTGCCGTCCATCTCTCCCGCCTGGCGGAGGAGCTAGTGATTTGGACCAGCCAACAGTTCCGCTTCGTGAAACTTTCCGATGCGTTCACCACCGGATCCTCGATCATGCCTCAGAAGCGCAATGCCGACGCCGCCGAACTGGTGCGGGGCAAGACCGGGCGCGTCCTCGGCGCCTTCACCGCGCTGACGGTAGTGATGAAGGGCTTGCCGATGGCGTATGGAAAGGACATGCAGGAAGATAAGGAGCCGCTGTTCGACGCAGTCGACACGCTGGGTCTCTGCATTCAGGCGACCACCGGGATGATCGCCGATCTGCAGGCCAATCCCGAGGCCATGCTGGCCGCCGTCGAGCGGGGGTTCCCTACAGCGACCGATCTGGCAGATTGGTTGGTGAGCGCGCTTGGTATGCCATTTCGCGATGCCCATCACGTGACCGGACGGATCGTGAAACTGGCTGAGGAGAAGGGATGCGGCTTGGCGGACCTGGACCTCAGTGACATGAAAGCGGTACATGAAGGCATAGACGAGCGCGTCTATGACGTGCTGTCGGTCGAGGCATCGGTGCGGGCCCGCACCAGCTATGGCGGAACAGCGCCGGAACGGGTGGCGGAGCAGGTCGAGGCAGCGCGCGCGCGGTTTCTGGCGACCTAACCCAGATCGGGGAGGACAGGATGCGAAGACTGTTGGTGATCGCCGCCGTATTCACGGCTCTGGCCCTGGCGGGTCCGATGGCGTGCGGGAAACAGGGACCCTTGAAACCGCCGGAAGACGGACCGATCAAATATCCGCGGTCCTATCCCTCGACTTAAGACATCCTCGAGCCTGAAAGAGATCTTAAATGACCCATTTTCACCGGATCTCCGGCGTGCTGCACGTCGAGGATATGCCCCTCCCCATGCTCGCCGAACAGGTTGGCACCCCTGCCTACATCTATTCGGCCGAAGCCATCCGCAGCCGCTACACCGCGTTGTCCGACGCCCTGGCTGATCTCAACCTGTCGATCCATTACGCGGTCAAGGCGAACTCCAATCAAGCGGTGATCAAGCTGCTGGGCGGCATGGGCGCGGGCGCGGATGTGGTCTCGGCCGGTGAACTGGCCAGGGCGCTTGCGGCAGGCATTCAAGCGGATCAAATCGTGTTCGCCGGTGTCGGCAAGACAAAGGATGAAATCCGGCAGGCAATCGACGCCGACATCCACCTGTTCAGCGTCGAATCCCAGCCCGAGTTGGAGGCGATTTCAGAGGTTGCCACATCTGCGGGAAAGTCCGCGCGGGTGGCCCTTCGGGTCAACCCGGACGTCGACGCCAAGACCCACGCCAAGATCACCACCGGCAAGGCCGAGAACAAGTTCGGCGTCGAGATTGGCTTCGCTGCCGCTTTCTTCGCGCGTGCGGCAGAACTGCCGGGGGTTCGGGCGATCGGCCTTTCGATGCATATCGGCTCGCAGCTGTTGGATCTCGCACCTTATGAAGCGGCCTACGCCCGCATGGCGGATTTGGCCAGTGATCTGATGAGCAAGGGCTATGCCCTCGAACTGCTGGATCTGGGCGGCGGGCTCGGAATCGAGTACGGCGCGGCCAAGGCGCCGACACCTGAGGACTACGCGGATGTGGTGCGTCGGACGGTCGGCGGGCTGGGTCTGAAGCTGGCGGTGGAGCCGGGGCGCTGGATGGTCGGTGCCGCAGGCCTGCTTCTGACCCGGGTGGTTTACGTCAAGGAAGGCTCGGCCAAGCGGTTCGTGATCGTGGACGGCGCGATGAACGACCTGATCCGGCCCACGCTTTACGAGGCCGAGCACCGGGTCGAATTGGTGTGCGGAGCATCCGAGACCGCACAACGTCCCGCCGATCTGGTCGGCCCGATCTGCGAGACCGGCGATTATTTAGCCCGGAATAGGGATCTGCCGGTGGTCGATGCCGGAGATTTGATCGCGTTTTTGGACGCGGGTGCTTACGGCGCCGTCATGTCTTCGACCTACAACAGCCGGCCGCTCGTGCCGGAAATCCTGGTAGATGGGGCCAAATGGGCGGTAATTCGCCCGCGCGAGACGATTGAGCATCTGATCGCACGCGACACCGTCCCGGACTGGCTTGTCTGATCCGACCCACGCGCCCTTGACCGGAGCGCCCAGCGCTTCAAACTCTATTCCGTAAGGATCATCGGTGCCCGGTCGGGGCGGAAGATGGCATGTCGGCCAGGGGAGGGGTCGATACGCCAAAAGATCGGCCGGAGCCAGAGGTCGCCCTTTAGCGTCGGAGATCGTGTGTGAACTCGAACCCGGACCGAAACGCCCCCTCCCCGGCGGAGACGTCGAATCTTCGGCGTTCCGAGGATATAGATCCGACGCTGCGGCGCGCCTTCTCCCGCGCGCGGATGGTGCTGTGGTGGGAAGGCGTCTGGCCGGCGATCTGGCCGGCGCTCGCCGTGGCCTTGGCGTTTCTTGCCTTGGCCCTGCTGGGCGTGCCGAGCTGGATTGGGGCGCTCACCGGAGGCTGGGGTCAACTCGCACTGCTGATTCTGTTCGCCGCAGGGTTTCTGCTCGCGATTCGCCAGGGTTTGGTGGCATGGACTCCGAAGGATCAGGACGAGGTGATCCGGCGGGTCGAACGGGACAGCGCAGTTGGGCATCGCCCAGTCAGCGGCCTGCTCGACAAACCCGCTGGCATTCCCGACCCCACCACCAAGGCGATCTGGACCGCCCATCGCCTCCGACTTCTGTCACAGATCTCGAAGCTGCGCGTGGCGCCGCCTGATCCGGCGATGGTCCGCCTGGATCCCTGGGGTCTGCGGGTGGTGGTCGGTCTACTGCTGGTCAGCGGGCTTTTGGTCTCGTCCGGCGACAGGTTCGGGCGCATCGCAAATGCATTCGAAGTCACCCTCGCGCCGCTATCGGCCAGCCCGCCGGCGACCTTGGACGTCTGGATCAACCCACCGAGCTATACCGGTCAAGCGCCGATACTTCTGGCGCGCGCCACCAGCGACGCCAATGCGGGCCCGTCGGCCTCGAAAGCCGATGCTGCCGCCGCACCACGCGCACCGGAGGATGAGGGTGCGGCCGGGCCCAAGCGCATAGAGGTGCCGATCGGCTCTTCATTGATTGCCAAGGTCAACGGCGGCGACGGCCCCGTCACCCTCGCCCTCTCCGGCACCGATACGGCCACCGGAGAGACTGTGATCCCGTTCGAGGCGATCGGCCTACGCGCCCATCAGCTGGAAACCCAGATCCAACAGGGGCACGCGCTGGCAATCCGGCAAGGTGACGGAAGCGGCGATATCCTGGCGGAATGGGTGCTGACCGTGATCCCGGATCTCAAGCCCAGCATCGCCTTTGCAGAGGAACCGGCACGGACCGAACGCGGCGCTCTGAGCGTGCACTTCAACGCGTCGGACGATTACGGGGTCGCCGAGGTCAAAGCGCGGATCGTGCTGTTGAACTCACTGGGCGAGGCGACCGCTGATACACCAGCGATCCTGCCGATGACCCTGCCACGCATCGGACTTGAGGTCGTCGACGCCAAGGACTTTCACGATCTCACCCCACATCCCTGGGCCGGACAACCGGTCGGCATCGAGTTGGTCGCCGTCGACGAAGCCGGCCAGGAGGGTGTTTCCAAGCGCATCCGTATGATCCTGCCGGAACGGGCTTTCGCTCATCCGATCGCCCGCGCGGTGATCGAGCAACGTAAGCGTCTGGTGACCGAGCCTCACGAATATACCGACATCTCCCAAATCTTGTTGGGGCTCGCATCCCGCCCCGGTCGGTATTTTGATGACCCGGTAACCTTCCTCGGCCTCAAAGTGGCTGCCACCCGTCTGGTGCTGAATGGCCCGGACTTAGGTGACAGCGACACCGCGACCATTCCCGCGTTGCAGGACCTGCTTTGGGATCTGGCGCTCAGAATCGAGGATGGTGAGCTGTCTTTGGCCGACCGAGAGCTGCGCGAGCTTGAGCGCAAGATCATGGACATGCTCGCCCAGGAGAATGTCGACGAGCAGGCCTTGGAACAGGCACTGGACGAGCTCAAGGCCGCGATCGACAAGATGCTACAGGCGATGATGGAGCAGATGCAGCAGGAGATGCAGAACCAGGACGGCGGCGAGTCCCAGGAACAGATGCAGGAGGTCGATCCCAACCGCCTGGTTGAGCGCCAGGATTTGATGGACATGATCGAACGGGCGCGCGAGCTCATGAAATCGGGCGCCAAGGATGCCGCCCGCGAGATGCTGAGCAAGCTGCGGGAAATGATGGAGAACCTGCAGGCCGGACGGCCGCAACCCATGTCGCCGCAGCAGCAGGCGGCCCAGGAGATGATGCGCCAACTCCAGGAGCTGGCGGAAAAGCAGCGGCAACTGATGGACGACACCTATAAGTCTCATCAGGACGGCTCCCAGCGTGACGGCCGCCAGGGCGAGCGCCAGATGAATCAGAGGCCGGGCCAGCAAGGCATGCCGCAATCTCTGGCGGAGCAGCTGCGTCAGCAACTGGAACAGCAGTTTGGACGCCGTCCGGGCGAGCAAGGCCAGCACGGGCAACAGGGCCAGCGCGGCCAACAAAGACAGGGGCAGCAGCCCGGTCAGGGGCAGCAAGGCCAGCCGATGAGCTCAGAGGAACTTGCGGAGATGCAGGAACAACTCCGCCGCCAGCTCGGCGAGTTCATGCGCAAGCTGGCCGAGGGGATGGGTCAAATCCCGGACCCGCTGGGACAGGCAGAACGCTCTATGAAGGATGCAGGCGAGGCCCTTGGCCAACAGCAACCGGGCGATGCGGTCGGCCCGCAGGGCGACGCGATGGAGGCTCTGCAACAGGGAGCCGATGCGATTCGCCAACAGATGCAGCAGATGCAACAAGCCAACGGCGGCACCACACCGGATCCGAACGCGCGCGGCCAGTCCGGAGGTGAAGACCAACCAGATCCACTGAACCGCGACGGCAACAATCAGGGCTTTGCCAATGACGACGGACGGATCGGCGTGCCGGAAGAAAGCGACCTCCAACGCGCCCGCCGCATCTTCGACGAACTCCGCCGGCGCTCCGGAGATCAATCCCGTCCGGAATTAGAACTGGATTATATCGAGCGGCTCCTGAAGCGGTTCTAGGACCCGTTCAGCCGGGTCGGAACGCCGACCCGGCACACTCTCGTGCCCGACATCTAGACCGTGCTGTCAGACGATCCCTTCGCCCGTTGCCAGCACCCGGTTCAGGACCAACGGTCCTGAAAACTCTCGGAAGTCGGCCATAAAATCGGCGTTCTTGTGCTCCTCGAATGCGTCGGCATCCTTGTAAACTTCCCAGAGATGGTAGGAGCCGGCGGCATCGTGATCGCGGCTCACCGAGAAGGCGTG
>CALAHL010000058.1 GCA_937891725.1 uncultured Rhodospirillaceae bacterium
CCCGTTCACACGGGTCGGCGATCTGGTGTTCGTGTCCGGACAGATCCCGATGGTGGACGGCAAGATCGAGGGGGTCGGCAAGGTCGGACGGGACCTGGACACCGACGCCGCGAAGAAAATCGCCAAGATCTGTGCGATCAATCTGCTGAGTCAGGTCAAGGCGGCTACCTACGGCAATCTCGACAAGGTGGTGCAGGTCGTCAAACTCGGCGGCTTCGTGAACTGCGTCGACGATTTCACCGAGCAGCCGGAAGTCGTCAACGGGGCCTCCGACCTGATGGTCCTCGCGTTCGAGAGCCGGGGCCGGCATTCCCGTTTCGCCGTCGGTACCAACGCGCTGCCGCGCGGCGTGTCGGTTGAGGTCGAGGGCGTGTTCCAGATCGAGCTCTGATCACAAATCTGGGACGCGGCGCCCTTGCCGAACCGGGCTTTCCGGCCACCTCAATGACATGAGGCCCAAAGCCCCAATCCGAACGAGGAATCCGCATGCCTGACGGCGACGATATCCGTCCAGAGGTCAAAGTGCTTGGCGGGATGTCCGATATCGCTGCCGAGCAGTGGGATTCCTGCGCCGGTCCCGCCAACCCGTTCCTGAGCCACGCCTTCCTCTCGGCGCTTGAGGAGAGCGGTTCGGTGCGAGCCGAGACCGGCTGGCTGCCCCGGCATCTTGTGGTCGAGGACGACGGTGGCCGCACGGTCGGGGCCATGCCGCTCTACCTCAAAGGCCATTCCCAGGGCGAATACATCTTCGACTGGGGCTGGGCCGATGCATTCGAGCGTGCCGGCGGACGCTACTACCCGAAGCTGCTCTGCGCGGTCCCGTTCACGCCGGCGACCGGGCCGAGGCTGCTGGTGCGCGACGGGGTCGACCGGGCACGGATCGAGGAGATCCTTCTGGGCGGTGTGATCGGGCTGATGGAGCAATTGGAGGTCTCTTCAGCCCACATCAACTTCCCCACCCCGGCCCAGGCCGACCGGCTGGGCGCGTTGGGCATGATGCGGCGCATGGGGATCCAGTATCACTGGTCGAACAACGGCTACGAGAGCTTCGACGATTTCCTCGGTGCCCTCTCCTCCCGCAAACGCAAATCGATCCGCAAGGAACGCCGCGAGGTCGCCGAGACCGGCCTGACGATACGCCGGCTGGTCGGCGCCGAGATCGAAGACAAGCACTGGGACGCGTTCTTCCATTTCTATATGGACACCGCCGACCGCAAATGGGGTTCACCCTACCTCAATCGACGGTTCTTCTACCTGTTGGGCGAAAAGCTGGCGGACCGGGTCCTGCTTGTGATGGTCGAAGACGAGGGTTTACCGG
>CALAHL010000059.1 GCA_937891725.1 uncultured Rhodospirillaceae bacterium
CCGGGTACCGGAGCGCCAGCATCGCAAGGTACATGTCGGCGGCAGTGACGCTGTCGCGGACCAGCCAAGGTCGGTCATGTGTCGCCAGGGCCTGCTCGACCACGGCCCACCGGTCCCGGATCATTGTCCCTGCAAGCCCGGCAATCCGCGCCTGCTCGACTCCCTCCGGTGTGTGCTGATCCGCATGATACATCCGCATGTAGATGGTGTAGAGCGAAGTAGCGCCGTAGATGGTCCAGTCGAGAAAGGCGCCGCGCTGCACACTGTTCTTTGCCGGAGCCAGCGCCTGGTTCGGGACAAGGTCCGCGAGATAGAGAGTGATGGCGGCGGATTCCATCAGACACGGCCCACCGTCGGCTTTCAGCGCGGGCACCGTGCCCAAGGGGTGAACCAGGGCCAGATAATCCTGCGTCCGATGATCGCCCGCTGCCGTGTCGACTTTCGTCGCTTGATACTCCGTCCCGGTCGCCTCCTTGAGCGCCTCCAAGACCGCCATCGGGGCGAGTGAGCCGCTTCTCGGGCTCCAATAAAGCTCATGCATTCGACATCCTCTCGATCGCGTCCAGTGACCACATGTTATGGCAGTGGGCAGCGTTAGGTACTATATCCCTAGCTCTATCTTGGGATTATCAAACCCGCCTGGAGACCTCATGCCGCCCCGCCAATCCGATGCCACGCCCCGCCCCGATACACGCGGTGACCTGAACACGATCCGTTCGTTGCTTCCGTATCTATGGCCTGTGGGCGAGCTCGGGATGCGGATCCGGGTCGTCGTTGCCATGAGCTGTTTGGCTTTGGCAAAAGTGGCGACGGTCTATACGCCGATTCTTTACAAGGAAGCGGTCGATCTGATCGGTGAGGGCACCGGGTTTGCGATCACCGCTCTTGTCGGCATCATTGTCGGCTACGGGGTCGTGCGAACCTTCCAGCAGGTCTTCGCCGAGCTGCGGGAGTTTTTCTTCGCCAAAGTAGGCCAACGGGCGATCCGCAAGGTGGCGCTCACCACCTTCCGACATCTGCACGCCCTGTCCATGCGGTTCCATCTCGACCGGCAAACCGGCGGGCTCAGCCGGTCGATCGAGCGTGGGGTGAAGGGCATCGAGTTTCTGCTGTCCTTCATGCTTTTCAATATCCTGCCGACGCTGCTTGAGATCCTGATGGTCTGCGGGATTCTCTGGTACCTGTTCGACATCTGGTACGCGCTGGTCACCTTCGTTTCGATCGCGGGTTACATCGCTTTCACGCTGACGGTGACCGAGTGGCGTCTGAAATTCCGCCGGACGATGAACGAGCAGGACCAGCACGCCAATACCCGCGCCATCGACAGCCTTCTGAATTACGAAACCGTCAAATATTTCGGCAACGAGGATCATGAGGCGAACCGCTATGACGGCTCGTTGGAACGCTATGAGACTGCGGCGGTGGCCTCCCGAACTTCTCTTTCGCTGCTGAATATCGGCCAGGGCACGATCATCGCGGTGGGGCTGACTCTGGTCATGCTGATGGCGGGCTACGGGGTGAAATCCGGCGCCATGACAGTCGGCGATTTCGTACTCGTGAATACGTATCTGATTCAGCTGTTCCTGCCGCTGAATTTCCTCGGTTTCGTCTATCGGGAGATCAAGCAGTCGCTCGCCGACATGGAGGTGATGTTCCGGTTGCTGGATGTGGGCGCGGAGATTGCCGACCGGCCGGATGCGATCGACCTGCCGGAAGGATCGGGACGGATCACGTTTGAGGACGTGAAATTCTCCTATAATCCCGACCGTGAAATTTTGAAGGGACTCTCCTTTTCGGTGGAGCCTGGGCAGACCGTCGCCGTTGTCGGGCCCAGCGGTGCTGGCAAGTCGACACTTTCGCGCCTGCTGTTCCGGTTCTACGACGCCACCGAAGGTGCGGTCCGGATCGACGGGCACGACATCCGCGATGTGACCCAGAAAAGCGTGCGCGCCGCGATCGGGATCGTTCCGCAGGACACGGTCCTGTTCAACGACACCATCTTCTACAACATCGCCTACGGGCGTCCCGCCGCCAGTCCGTCCGAGGTGGAGGGGGCGGCCCGGCACGCTCGTATCCACGATTTCATCATGAGCCTGCCTGAAGGGTATCAGACCAATGTGGGAGAGCGCGGGCTAAAGCTGTCGGGGGGTGAGAAGCAGCGGGTGGCGATCGCCCGCACGATTTTGAAGAACCCACGGATCTTCCTGTTCGACGAGGCGACCTCGGCTTTGGACAGCAAC
>CALAHL010000060.1 GCA_937891725.1 uncultured Rhodospirillaceae bacterium
GGTGAATGTCCACCATAAATTTATTTTAAATTTAGGGTTTTCCTGCAGCGATTGGTTCGCCATGATTATCGAAAGACTCCATTTTTCGTTATATCATATCTACTTAGGGAATATGCGGTGCTGCGGAAGGTGATTTCGTTCTTTTTCGGGAAAGCCCTACCCGCCGTCGTTGTTGGCTGCCTCGTGACCGCCTGCGCGACGGCGACACATGACGATACCGGGCGCCTGATCCTCGAGCCGAACAAGGGAGTCCTTGCTCTGTCCATCGATCGGCTGACCAGTGCGATGCCGATCAAGCTGGACTTCCGTAAGCTGGCGTCGGAAGGCCGAAAGCTGGACCCGGATGCGGACCCTGTCGAGATCCGCCAAGCATCGCCCACCGCTCCCCTGCCCAATATGACGGCCCAGCCGCATTTTCTGGTACCTTTGGATCCGGGCCCCTACGCCCTGGCCGGAATTTCCGAAATTCCGGTATCCGCCGGCGTGGTGTCCACCGGCGGAGGGCTTGCCGGCGCTCTGATCGCCCTGGCGGTCAACGTCAGTGCCACTGCCATCGCGCATGCCCAACGCGACGACATCTCGTTTCTGGGTGAGGACGACGCGGTGTTGCCGGGCACGCCGATCTTCCACATTTCCGCGAACCACACGAGCTATATCGGTGAATTCGTGATCGCGGGGGAGAGCAGGAAAATGGCGGCACCGATCAAAGTGCCCGGCCAACAATCCGGCCCCAATGAGCATGACGCGCCGACCGGAACGATCGCGGACAGCATCGAGGCACGCACCATCGTCGGCTACGCGTTCGCTCCGAATAAGATCAGACCGATTGTCGACCGTCGGGGGCTGCAAACGGTTCCATTTGACCAGCAAGCACTCGGCCAGCTGGTCGGTCGGTCTTGGGTTCTAGAACACTACGCGAATGAGGACGGATCAAGCTTCACGCCGATCACACCGGTTACGCTCTCCGTTACCCAGCGGGCGGTTCCGGAAGCCCCGATTCCAAGGTCCGCGCCCTCCCCGGCCGTGACCACCGACTCGGTCCGGCAGCCGATCTATCCCACGGGTACCGCGCCAGCCAGACCCGCACCACGGGTGGTCAATCCGCCGTCCTTCTGGTGACCGTCAATCGTCGCCGCACACCTGCGCCGTCTCGAACAGGGCGCCGCAGATCTCCGGGTGTCCGCCACAGCAATCCTCGGTCAGGAAGCCCAGCAGTTCCCGCATCCCGTCGATCTCAACCGCGTAATAGATGTGCCGGTTGACCCGCCAAGACCGCAACAGCCCGGCCCGCTCCATCAGGCCGACATGAAACGACACCTTTGAGCCCCCCAGCTCCAGGCGTTCCCCGATGGCTCCGGCAGGCAGACCAGACGGCCCTTCCCGCATCAGCGTCTTGAAGATCGCCATGCGGTGTTCGTGGGCCAGCGCCGAGAGCGCCTGAATCGCGTGTGACTCTTTCATTTCAATTCTTCAATTACTCTTGAACTGATATTGTGTCCAGCTTACGAACATCTCAGTCCAATTGTAGCCCGGAGTTCGCCGTGACCGCCAGGATTGCCATCAACGGGTTCGGCCGCATGGGACGGTTGGGCGTGCGCGCCGGACGGTCCCAGCAGGACTATCGGATCGTGGCCCTGAATGACATCGCTGCGGATCCGGCGACCGCCGCGCACCTGCTGGAGTTCGACAGCGTGCACGGCCGATGGGATGCCGAGATCGCCTGGGATCGGGACGGGCTCACCGTCGACGGCCAGACGATGCAGATGAGTGCGGCCAAATCCCCGGCCGATCTCCCCTGGACCGGCGACGATGTCGACATCGTTCTGGAGTGCACCGGCAAATTCAAGACCCTGGCGGCACTGCAGCCCTATTTCGACAAGGGCATCCGGAAGGTCATCGTCTCCGCACCGGTCAAGGATCCGGAGGCTCTGAACGTGGTGATGGGGGTGAATGACGCGCTCTACGATCCGACGCGCCATCATGTTCTGACCGCCGCATCCTGCACGACCAACTGCCTCGCCCCGGTGGTCAAGGTGATCCACGAAGGCATCGGCATCGTCCACGGCTCGATCACCACGATCCACGACGTGACCAACACGCAGGTGCTGGTGGACGCGCCGAAATCCGACCTGCGCCGGGCCCGCTCCGCGCTCAACTCGCTGATTCCGACCACCACCGGGTCGGCCACCGCGATCGCGCAGATCTTCCCGGAGCTGGCCGGCAAGCTGGACGGCCACGCGGTCCGGGTTCCGCTGCTGAACGCCTCGCTGACCGATTGCGTCTTCGAAGTCGCCCGCGACACCGATGTGGACGAGGTGAACGGGCTGTTTGAGGCGGCCGCCGCAGAGGGACCGCTTGCCGGCATTCTCGGATACGAGACCCGGCCTCTCGTCTCGGTCGATTACCTGAACGATCCCCGCTCCAGCATCGTGGATGCGGGGTGCACGATGGTCGTGAACAAACGGCAGGTGAAGATCTACGCCTGGTACGACAACGAGTGGGGCTACATGAACCGGATGATGGAGCTGGCCGCCAAGGTGGCCGGGGGTCTGGGATGACCGCGGCATGACCAATCTGCGGGACTACGCCACCGTCACCGCGGCCTATTGGGCGTTCACGCTGACCGACGGCGCGCTGCGGATGCTGGTGCTGCTGCATTTCCACCGGCTCGGCTTCACCCCGCTGGATCTGGCGCTGCTGTTCCTGCTGTACGAGGCGATGGGCGTGGTGACCAATACCGTGGGCGGCTGGATCGGGGCCCGGTTCGGTCTGCGGATCACCCTGTTCTCGGGACTGGCGATCCAGATCGCGGCCCTGCTCCTGCTGTCCCTCACCGACCCGGCGTGGACCCTGACCCTGTCGGTGGCCTATGTGATGGCGGCGCAGGCCCTGTCCGGGGTCGCCAAGGACCTGACCAAGATGTCGTCGAAATCGGCGGTCAAATCGGTGGTCGCTGCGGGCGATCAGGGCGGTCTGTTCAAATGGGTGGCGATCCTGACCGGCTCGAAGAACGCGCTCAAGGGGGTCGGGTTTCTGCTCGGCGGGGTGCTGCTGCAGGAGCTGGGGTTCGAGGCCGCGCTGTGGGCGATGGCCGGGATGCTGGCACTCGTGCTTCTG
>CALAHL010000061.1 GCA_937891725.1 uncultured Rhodospirillaceae bacterium
TCTCCGCCTCGACCTGCATGCGGGCCGCTTCTTCCTTGGCATGAGCCAGGATCGCGCCCGCCTCTTTCAGCGCATCTCGATGCAGGCGCTGATAGTTGGCTTTGGCGGCCTGCGCCTCTTCGCGTAGGGCCTGAGCTTCTTCGAGCTTGGCTTTGATCTGTTCCGCACGCGCATCCAAAGATGCGACGGCCATACCCCAGCCCTTGTAGATCGCGCCCGCCATGAAAATCAGGAACGCAACCGCGACCCAAAGCGAGGCATCTCCTAAACCGTAAAACATGCCTATGCCCTCCCGTCGCCGGAAACGGCCTCAACCGCCCGTTTGACGCTGTCTTCACCCGGGGTCACGCCGATCAGCTTTCCGGTTGCCTCAACAGCGGCTTCGCTGGCGACTGCCATCAAGCTTTCAAGCGCCTCATCCCGCTGCTTCCCGATACGGGTCTCGGCGGTCTTGACCTTGCGGGCCATCTTTTTGGCATGCTCGGCTTCGGCCTTGGCCTGTTCGGCCGCGGCTTCATCGTTGGCTGCCTTGATCTGACCCTGAGCCTCTGACCGCGCTTCGGCGAGCGCTTTCTCGTAGTCGGCTTGAACCTTCTCAGCCTCCGACTTCAACCGCTCTGCGGTTTCCAGGTCGTCGGTGATCCGTTCCTGCCGCTCTTCCAGTACCTCGGCGATCCGGGGAACCGCCATCTTCGACATGATCCAGTACAACAGCGCGAAGCTGATGATCAGCCAAAAGATCTGGGTCGGGAACGCGCTCACATCCAGCTGGGGCAACCCGCCTTCCGGCTTGCCACCCTCTTCCGGATTCGCAGCGGCATGCACCACCGTCGTCGCGATCGAGAAGATCGCCACGCTGGCCGCACCGAAGCCGGCCGTCCGAATCCCATTCCAGAATGCGGAATCCATTCCGTCGCGCCTCATACCGTTATCCTCCTGAAGGTGGACAAGCGCCGAGCCCCGAGGCCCGGCGCGCGCCGAGATCAGGCGAACAGGATCAAGAACGCGATCAGCAGCGCGAACAGCGCAACGGCCTCGGTCAGCGCGAAGCCCAGAATACCGATACCGAACACTTCGTTGCGGGCAGCGGGGTTACGGGCGATCGAGGCGATCAAGGTCGAGAAGATGTTGCCGATGCCGACACCCACGCCCATCAGCGCGATCACGGCAATACCAGCACCAATCATCTTTGCGGCTTCGACGTCCATGGTGTTTTCCTTCCAGTCTCGGGTTGGATTCAGATTAAGGGAGAAACGTGCGACGGCCGCGCTCAGTGCAGATGCAGCGCGTCGTTGAGATAGATGCAGGTTAGGATGGTGAACACATAGGCCTGCAGAACTGCCACCAGGATTTCAAACCCGGTCAGCGCTACCAGCACAAGCATCGGCGCCACACCAAACACACCCAGCATCACCACGAAGGTGCCGAACACCTTCATCATGGTGTGGCCCGCCATCATATTTGCAAACAGACGTACCGACAGGCTGACCGGTCGCGAGAGATAGGACAGGATCTCAATCGGGATCAGCAACGGCGCCATATAGAGCGGCGCGCCTGCAGGAAAGAAGAATGTGAAGAAGTGCAGACCGTGCTTCATCAGCGCGATCACCGTCACTCCGATGAACACCGCCGAAGCCATCGCGAAGGTTACGATGATCTGGCTGGTGAAAGTGTAGGTGTAGTGACCAAACGGCAGCATCCCGAACAGGTTGCCGACCAGAATGAACATGAACAGCGAGAAGATGAACGGGAAGTAAGGCCGCCCTTCGGATCCAACATTGTCACGAACCATACCGGCAATGAATTCGTAGGACAGCTCGGCCATCGACTGCAGGCGGGTCGGCACCAGATGGCGGCCCTTCATGGACTGCACCAGGAATGTCCCCACCAGGATCGCACTCGCCATCATGTAGAACGCAGAGGTGGTGAACGACAGATCAAGCCCGCCGACATTCACCTTGACGATATCAAGAAGATGGAACTGCTCGACAGGTGACGGAAAACCACCCTCTGTCGGCGACGCATTACCAGCCACTGTCGCTATCCTTCCCGCTTCCGATCCTCAGGACGATCATCTTTATCGTCCCCACTAGGCTCCGCGTAACCAACTGCGAGACCCTGCCCCATTGCCGCACGCCAGACATTCATCATTCCGCCACCGGCACCTAAGAAGAACATGACGATCAGAAACAAAGGACTTGTCCCCAGCCACTGATCCAGTCCGTATCCAATGGCGCCGCCAACTATCACGCCAGCAACCAACTCGACCCCAACCCTGAAAGCTAGTCCGGTTGCCGATTTCGGCAATCCAGAACTCAGCAAACCCGAGGCATCTTTCTTCGCCGCGTCGCCTCGCGCCTTCGCCACGCGCTGGGACAGATCGTCGAGCCCCTTTGGTTGGTCCTTGTCCGTCATACCCCCTCGTTCGGGACCCGTTCAGGTCACCGACGAAAATCTGGATGGTCGCAACGCCGTGGGGAGTTTTTCCCATATCGCAGCGACGCATCAATCTCGAAAAGCCGCAGATATCCGCGACTGTTTTCCTCAAACCGGCCAACCGGACGAGGCGGCGCAAACATACGCAGCGGTCCTTGGGGTGTCAAGGCTGCTGCCCTGCACAAAATATCCCCTTAATTGTATGATTTTATTGTGAGTTCTAACCGGCTTCACGAATTCGTTCGGCACGGGACAGGTCGACGCTAACCAAATGGCTGATGCCGCGTTCCGCCATGGTGACACCGAACAGCCGATCCATCCGGGTCATTGTGAGCCGATGATGTGTAATGATCAGGAAGCGGGTTCCGGTTTCACCGACGATCTTTTCCAGAAGATTGCAGAACCGGTCCACGTTGGTGTCGTCCAACGGCGCGTCTACCTCATCCAGCACACAGATAGGCGCCGGATTGGTCAGGAACACGGCGAACACCAGAGCAATAGCCGTCAGCGCCTGCTCACCCCCCGACAGCAAGGACATCGCCTGGGTTTTCTTGCCCGGCGGGCTCGCCATGATCTCAAGGCCGGCTTCCAGCGGATCTTCGGCGTCGGTCAACCGCATGTGCGCCTCGCCCCCGCCGAACAAGGTCTGGAACAGCGTCTTGAAATGACCCTCTACCTGGTGGAACGCGTCCAGCAACCGTTCGCGGCCCTCTTTATTAAGGGCGGAAATTCCGCCGCGCAGCTTACCGATGGCCGCCGTCAGATCGTCGCGCTCGTTCTCCATGCCTTCGACCTGGAGATCCAACTCCTCGAGCTCCGACTCGGCCCGGAGGTTGACTGGGCCCATCCCTTCGCGTTCCCCGATCAGACGGTCCAGCTTGGACTGCATCTGGTCGGCGCCAGCCAGCGGCTCCTGCGGGTCGATCTCGGCCTTTGCAAGGATTTCATCGGGCGTGCAGTCCAGACGCTCGGAAATACGCTCTCGCGTGGTGCGCAGATTCTGGTTCACCTGTTCCAGAACCGACTCAGCCCGGACACGATTCTCACGGGCTTGGGACGCAGCGAGGTCGGCTTCCTTCGCCAACCGATCCAACTCGCTTTGCTGGCTTTCGGCTCGGACGAGCAGATCGGCGGCCGCCTGCCGCTTGATCTCGGCTTCACCGATGAGATCGGCGAGCATGCTCTGCTGCTCGGCGATTTCAGCGGGGCGGGACCGCAGCCGCTCGATCTCTTCGCTCTCGGCGACCCGGCGAATGCCCAATTCCTCAAGCCGGCTCTGCGCCCGCTCGCGCCGGTCAAGCCAGGACCGCAGCTCGGCCGATACGGACTCGAGCCTACTCCGGCGCGCCTGGGCTTCTCGGATCAGATTATCGTGGGCGCTGCGGATCTCGACCAGCTCGGTGCGCTTCTCAGCCAACGCGGTGCGAAGCGCTTGCGACTCGCGCCGCAGGGCGTCGATATCCGGAATTTCGGCGAGCCCCGCCTCGGCGGAGGTCTTTTGCTCCTCGGCCTCCGCTTTCTCGGTGGCCAGCCGCGCGGCCCCATCATCCAGAGCCGACAGTTTGGTCTCAACCGCAGCTACCCGCGAGGCCAATTCGGCTGCAACCGATTTCGCGCGGCTCAGCGCCTCGCCGGCATCGGACAGGCGCGCACGCCCGATCTCGACCTGCGCATCGGCGTCCGCCAAGGCCCGTTCGGCCCGCTGGCTGACCTCGAGGGAGTCGTTTCGGCGGCGCTCGGTGTCCGCAATTTGGCGATCCAACTCCACCAGCCGGTTCCGCCGCTCCAGCCGAATAGCAGCCGATGACGGCGCTCCCGGTGCGATCGAGAACCCGTCCCAGCGCCACATCCCGCCGTCCCGCGTCACGATCCGCGCGCCGACCGGAAGATCGGCCTGCGCTCTCCGCGCGGTCTCTGCATTCGGGGCAAGGGCAATACGCGCGATCCGTCGCGCCAGAGGGGCAGGTGCTGTCACATGCTCGGCGAGCGGCGCGAGACCGGCCGGCCAATCGGAATCTTCGGTACCGGGCTGATCTGTCCGCCAACCGGTTGCGGCATCGGCAGCATCGCCGGGCAGAATCGGCGCCTCCAGATCGTCGCCCAAGGCGGCGCCGAGTGCCGCCTCGAAGCCGGAGGACACGGTCAGTGCATCGACGATCGGTGTCCCGTTGGTATCGCTCTCCACCAGAAGCCGCCGCAGACCGTCTGCCTCCGCCCGAAGACCGGCCACCTCCGCTTCGATAGTGCGCAGCGCCTCCCGTGCGACCTGCTCCGCCACCTTCGCCGCGTCGCGAGCTTCTCGGGCCTGCGGCAGGGCATCCTCAGCCTCGGACTGAACGGTCTCGGCGTCGCTGACAGCTTGCGTGGCCGCGTCGCGGTCGGTCTCGGGGACCGATTGCTCGGCAAGCTCGGTTCTGCGGCTCGCAAGTTCAGCCTGCTGCCGGGCCAACCGCTCCAGACGATCCGTTGCCTGACGTAATTGACGCTCGAATGACGCGCGTTTGGCATCCGCGATCGCGATCGTCTCAGTCGCCTTGTGGACGGCAGTCTCGGCCTCCTCGGCCGCACGATTGGCGGCAGTCAGGCGGCCTTGGCTATCCGCTTGGGTCTCGGCCTCACCAGCGCCTGCGGCGGCCAGTGCATCACGTTCCGCCTGCAGCCGTTCGAGTGTTCCGGCGGCCTCATCCAAAAGCGTCGTCTCACGCCTGATATCGTCCTCGATCTGCCGCAGTCGGGTCTCCCCTTCGCTTCGTGCAGTATCGATACGGCGGGCTTCCGCATCCAGTTCGGATCTTGCGGCTGTCAGACGTTGGAGTTCAGCCGAGGCGGCAGCTTCGGTCTTGCGCAGTTCGGGCAGTGCCGCCGCCGCTTCGGTCTGATTGGTGCTCGCCTGACCCGCAGCCTGGGTTGTGATCACCACATGGTCGTTCGATTCCGCGAGTGCCTTTCCGGCCCGCGCCCGCTCGTCCAACGCGCTGATCCAGCGGTGATGCAGGACGATCGACTCGGCACGGCGTATCTGGTCGGACAGGCCTCGATACCGCTGTGCCTGCTTGGCCTGACGCCGCAAGGCCTGGCGCTGGCCCTCCAGCGCTTTCAGAACTTCTTCGAGTTTCTCAAGGTTCTGTTCCGCCGCCTTCAGGCGCAGTTCCGCCTCATGTCGACGCGAATGGAGACCACGGATATTGGCAGCCTCCTCCAACAGAACCCGACGATCGGTCGGCTTGGCGGAGATGATCGAGCCGATCTTTCCCTGGCTCACCAAACCCGCAGAGCGCGAACCGCTGGCCGCATCGGCGAACAAAAGCTGCACGTCGCGTGCCCGGGATTCGCGCCCGTTGACCCGATAGTGCGAACCCTTGTCCCGTTCGATCCGACGGGTGACTTCCAACTCCTCGGACTCATTGAACTGAGCCGGAGCCCGTCGGTCGCTGTTGTCCACCGTGAGCGAGACTTCGGCGACATTGCGGGCCGGCCGGGAGCTGGTGCCGCCGAAGATGACATCGTCCATGCCGCCGCCGCGCATCTGACGGGCGCTGCTTTCGCCCATCACCCAGCGCAGCGCCTCCACGAGATTCGATTTGCCACAGCCGTTCGGACCGACAACGCCGGTCAGGCCTTCCTCGATTGTCAACTCGGTCGGATCCACAAAGGATTTGAAGCCGGCCAAACGCAATTTGCTGAAACGCAACTCAAACTCTCTCTCGTGGAGCGGCGCGAACGCCGGTGCCTAGCCTAGCTTGTCTTCGATCACGTCCTTGAAATCCGAGAAGTTCTGGGCGCCGGAAACCTTGGTACCGTTGATCACGAAGGTCGGCGTCGAAGTGATCTCGAATTCTTTCTGCGCCGCCAACCGAATCTCGAGAATACCGTCCGCCAAGGCCTGACTGGTCATGGCCTCAATCGCGTCTTCTTCCTTGATCCCAGCGAACCTGCCGATCTGCACCAAATTTTCGGCGATCTGGTTCCCGTCGCCGCGCGTCCATTTGGCCTGTTGTTTGAACAACAGATCCACCAGACCGAAATACCGATCCTCCGGAGCCGCCCGCGCCATGGCTGAGGCCATCAGGGCATAGCGGTCGAGCGGGAAGTCCCGCATCTCCAGCTTGACCTTGCCGGTATCAATATAGGTCGTCCTGATCTCGTCCAGCGTATTCACGTGGAACGAAGCGCAGTGCGGACAGGTCATCGACGCGAATTCCAACATCGTGACCGGCGCGTCCGGGTCGCCCATCACCCGCGGGGACAATGCCGCCTCCAAGTCTAGGGCCCACGCACGGGCCGGCAGCCACGGCAAAGCGGCGGCGGCAAGAATTCCAAGATTTAGCGTTCTACGGTCCACGGACTACTCCCAAACACCAGATGTTGACAAAGATACTGCGAAGCTGAATTTCTCTGCAAGGCTTCAGACTCGCGACCAATAAAGGCGATATAGCGACCGGAGTGCCACTCCCCAAGATTGGATCACGCAATCATGACCGCACCGCCGGTCGACTCGCCCGAATTGCTTCCCCGAGTAA
Organism: uncultured Rhodospirillaceae bacterium; assembly: GCA_937891725.1. GTDB lineage: Bacteria > Pseudomonadota > Alphaproteobacteria > Thalassobaculales > Thalassobaculaceae > JANSYC01. Next base: position 6,957 of record CALAHL010000061.1, read on the forward strand.
ACGCAAGCTGGTGCGCAATCCGTCGTCCGCGACCGGCGTGACCCGCGCCGCGATCTCCTCTCGCTCAATCTGCGTCAGGGGACGCAAGTGTTTGCGACTCGGAGGACGGCGCGGCGGCAGGGCACCCTGGCGGATCTTTACCCGCTCCACCGCCGCCCAACCGAAATGCATATTAATCCGTTCGATCAGCAGTGGCAGCCGGTGTTGAATTTCGAGGGCAAGACCGGAGACCACCCGCAGCTCCAGAACCCCGCCGTCGCGCCGGCCTTTCTGGAATTTGAGCGCGGTCGGCTGGCAGGATCTGGCATAGGTCTCGCCAATGATGCTCGGCCAGTCCCGCACCACTCGCGCCTCGACGAAACCCCGTTTGCGGAGCAGCGGGTCGGTCAGGCGTGGCGACAGGCCTGAGACGATATGCAGTCCGCCGAACCGACGGCTGGACGCAACGGCGATGTCCGGCTTTGGCTCTGGTGTTTTTTCCTCGCGCTTCGCCACACGACGAACTCCCTGACCATAAAGTGCTGTCCCGATCGCTGAGGCGCACTATGTTCCCAGCTCATGACCGACGCAAACCTCTCCGACAAAAACCGATCCGATGACGGCAGTACCGGCCGTGCAACCTATATCGATGTGCCGCCCGAGGCGCTCGCGGCTCGGCTGCTCGACTGGTATGACCGCCACCATCGACGTCTGCCCTGGAGGTCCGAGCCGGGCCAGACCGCCGACCCCTACCATGTCTGGCTGAGCGAGATCATGCTGCAGCAGACCACGGTGGCCGCGGTCGGAACCTATTTCCGACGGTTCGTGGAGTTGTGGCCAAGTGTGCACGACCTGGCGGCCGCGCCGCGCGACGATGTCTTGGCCGAGTGGGCGGGGCTCGGGTACTACGCCCGCGCCCGAAACCTTCATGCCTGCGCGAAATTGGTTTCGGAAGGCCTGAGCGGCCGGTTTCCCGACCGGGAGAGCGCCCTGTTGGAGCTGCCGGGCATCGGTCCCTATACGGCGGCGGCGATCTCGGCGATCGCCTTCGACCGCCAATCGACAATCCTGGACGGGAATGTGGAGCGGGTGATCGCTCGTCTCCGCCTCGTCACCGACCCGCTGCCGGGCGTCAAGCCAAGACTCCGGGCGCTCGCCGCACTGATCACCCCTCCGGAACGGCCGGGCGACTATGCCCAGGCGATCATGGATCTGGGTGCGACGGTCTGCACCCCGCGATCCCCGAAATGCCTTATGTGCCCGTGGTCGGACCCCTGCCAGGGTCGCGCCGCAGGAGTGGCGGAGAAACTGCCCCTCAAACTCAAGAAGCCGCCGAAACCGACCCGGCGCGGTGTGGCGTTCTTCGTGGTCGGCGGCGATGGCGACATCCTGCTGCGGCGGCGCGAAGACAAGGGGCTGCTGGGCGGCATGGCCGAGATCCCCTCGACCCCCTGGCAGGAGAGCGCTCCGGGTGTCGGTATGATCGAGGATCATGCGCCGCTGCGTCTCGACTGGACGCCGCTTCAAGGCGAGATCCGCCACACTTTCACCCATTTTCATCTGGAGCTGACGGTGATGGCCGCGCGACTGGAGACAGCCGAATCTGTCGACGGCTATTACTGGCATGCGATCGACCAGATCGGCAAAGCCGGATTGCCCAGCGTGATGGCAAAAGTGGTCAAGCACGCGGCCACTCAGCTCTCCAAAGGGCTGGGCAGTTAGTCGCAGACGCTCTCGCAAGACTAGACGAATGACCTGCGATCGACCAAATAGGAACCCATGAGCAACAGCAAACCTCAGTTCCGCGAGACACGGACGCCGAATTCGAAGACGCACCAGAAGCCGGTCGCGGTCCCAGCGCAATTGGATCCGCGTGCGGCGGCCCAGGATCTGCCGCCGGAGATCGGCGGCTACAAAGGTCCGGAGCCGACCCGGTTCGGCGATTGGGAGCACAAGGGCCGCTGCACCGATTTTTGATCTGCGGGCAGCCTTTCCAGGACGCCACTTGCAGCCCTTGCGGCATCCTCCCACACTGCGCGCAATCAAACGCCGGAGTCTCGGGAGGACCACATGACAGCCGCCGCAAAACCAAGCCTTAAATCGCTTCTGAAGCCGGGAGACCTGCTGGTCGCGCCAGGTATCTTCGACGGAATCACCCTACGGATAGCCGAGAAGGTAGGGTTCGACGCGCTCTACATGACCGGCTACGGAACCGTCGCATCGCATCTGGGGCTGCCGGACGCCGGTCTGGCCTCTTATCGGGACATGGTGGAGCGGGTCCGGCTGTTCGCGGGGCTTGCCAGCGTGCCGATGCTGGCGGACGGCGACACCGGATACGGTGGGCTGCTGAACGTCGAGCACACGGTCAAGGGCTACGAGGCGGCGGGCGCTTCCGCGATTCAGCTTGAAGACCAGGAGTTCCCCAAAAAATGCGGCCACACCCCGGGTCGGAAGGTCATTCCGATCGATCAGGCCGCAGCGAAGGTGAAGGTCGCAGCCGAAGCGCGGGACAGTAAGGACTTCCTGATCGTCGCCCGGACTGACGCGCGCACCACCTACGGTCTCGACGAGGCCTTGCGACGGGGCGAGGCCTTCGCGAAGGCGGGAGCCGACATCCTGTTCATCGAATCCCCTGAATCCGAAGAAGAGATGGAGCGGATCTGCGCCGCCTTCGATCTGCCGCTGCTTGTCAACGTGGTGGAAGGCGGATCCACCCCGGTTCTAAGCAAGCAGCGTTACATCGAGCTCGGCTATCAGATGGCGATCTATCCGGCGCTGGCGTTCCTGGCCCTTGGCAAAGCCGTCGAGGACGTCTACGGACACCTGAAGACGACCGGATCCTCGGTCGGCACGCAAGACCGGCTGGCCGACTTCATGACCTTCTCCCGCACCATGGGTTTCGAGGACATCTGGGCGTTCGAGCGCGATCATGCCGGCCTGGAAGAGGCGGCCGAGTAATTACGGCCGAATTTCCACCTCGACCGGCAACTCGACGAACTGCTCATCGCCGGCGCCACCGTCCAGGAACATGACGGTGGCGAAGGTTGCGCGCTTGTCGAGCACGGTCATCGGGTGATGCCAGACATTGGCGTCATAGCTGATTCCGGTGCCGCCATCGACCTCGAACAGCCGCAGTTTGTCCACGTCCGGCCCACCATCGGTATCGTGTGGCGCGACCATAACCAGATACCGGCCGACATCGACCGGCAGGAACGCCTGACTGGAAAACTCGTGGCGCTCCATCGTCCGGGTCTTCAGAGGAAGGGCGATCGGCTCGGTCAGGCTGGTCCGGAAGCACGGGGTCGCATCGGAGCGCAGGTTCATCAGACTGTCGGAATAATCCATCCGCCCGGCAGCGCTCGGACGGATCAGCAGTTTTCCGAAGGGCGCGAAGGCTTCCGCCGTGATCGGCTCAGGCGTCAGGGTCAGGGTCATGTTCGGTTTCTCCAAAGCCTTGGGTCAGTCAGCGGCAAGCGGCTGGTGTTCGCGCCGCGCATTCTGCCAGATATCTTCGGCCTCCTCCGGCGTCATTTTACCGAAGCAGTCCATATAAATACGTGACACCTTCAGGAACGAGGCCTTGTGTCGTGCGGCCCAGCTCCCGAGGTCCCAA
>CALAHL010000062.1 GCA_937891725.1 uncultured Rhodospirillaceae bacterium
CTGTGCGAACTGAAGGAGTTGCAGATCCGGGACGGACTGCATATTTTCGGCAGGTCCCCCGGCGGTCGTCAGGAGACCGATCTGCTGGTCGCGTTGGCACGGGTCCCGCGCGGCGCGGGCAAAGGCGGCGACGCCTCGCTGATCCGGGCGCTCGCCAGCGACCTCGGATTGACAGGGTTCGACCCGCTTGACTGCGATATGGCCGGACATTGGGCAGGATCACGCCCGGAACGCCTCGCGGCCCTGTCCGACGCTGTCTGGCGCACCAATGGCGACACGGTCGAGCGTCTGGAGCTTCTGGCAGCTCAACTTGTTGAAAAGACGGAGCTGTCCGTTACACGTGAAACGGATGACTGGCCCCTTGCCGGACAGAGTCTGGACACTGTCGAGACGGTTTTCCGTCCGGCCCTGCACGCCTCGGCCCGGGACGAGATCGGCAACTTGCTGCGCGGCCTGGACGGCCGTTTCGTGCCGCCCGGCCCCTCCGGAGCGCCGTCGCGCGGGCGTCCGGACGTCTTGCCGACCGGCCGCAACTTCTTCTCGGTCGACACCCGCGCGGTCCCGACGCCGTCGGCTTGGACCCTGGGATGGAAGTCGGCGACGCTGGTTCTCGAACGCTACGCCCAGGAGCACGGCGACTGGCCCCGACAGATGGCTCTGAGTGCGTGGGGTACCGCGAATATGCGGACCGGTGGCGACGACATCGCCCAGATGCTGGCCTTCCTGGGGGTCCGACCCAGCTGGGACGACGCGTCGGGCCGGGTCACCGGGTTCGAGGTGCTGCCGCTCGAGGTATTGGGCCGGCCACGGGTCGACGTCACGCTTCGGGTGTCCGGTTTCTTCCGCGACGCCTTCCCGCACCAGATCGACCTGATCGACAGCGCCGTCCGCGCCGTCAGCCAATTGGCCGAGCCGGCGGAGATGAACCCGCTGGCCGCCCGCGTCGCCGAGGACAGCCGCCGGATGCAGGACGCTGGGGCCGACCCGGCGGCCGCCGAGCGCCGCGCCGGGTTCCGGGTCTTCGGCTCGAAACCGGGCGCCTACGGGGCCGGGCTGCAGGCGCTGATCGATGAGAAGATCTGGGAGGACGAGGCGGACCTGGCCGAAAGCTATCTGGAATGGGGAGGCTACGCCTACGGCCAGGGGGCGGAGGGCGCGGCCGAACCGGATCTGTTCCGGGCGCGGCTGAAGGGCGCCGAGCTGGTGGTCCACAACCAGGACAACCGGGAGCATGATCTGCTGGACAGTGACGACTACTACCAGTTCGAGGGCGGCATGACCGCCGCCATCCGCCACCTGTCCGGATCCCAACCCGAGGTCTATCACACCGACAGCTCACGCCCCGAGACCCCGAAGGTCCGGACCCTGAAGGAGGAGATCGCCCGGATCGTGCGCGGCCGGGCCGCGAATCCGAAATGGATCGCCGGCGTGATGCGCCATGGCTACAAGGGCGCCTTCGAGATCGCCGCCACCGTCGACTACCTGTTCGCCTTCGCCGCCACCGCCCGCTGTGTCGACGACCACCATTTCGACCAGCTGTTCGAGGCCTATCTCGAGGACGACGCGGTGCGCGGGTTCCTGGAACGCGAAAACCCCGCCGCCCTGTCCGAGATCACCGAGCGATTTCGGGAAGCCATCGACCGCGAGCTCTGGCGGCCGAAGCGCAATGCGGTGCACACTCGGATTGCCCAAACCTTGGAGACACGCGCCTCATGACCAACGACACCGCCTCCCCCCAGATCGATCCCGCAATCGCCGAGCGTCATGCCGAGAAAATGGCGAAGAAGCGGGCGGCGCGGAACAAGATCATGGCCACCAAGGACAAGACCGGCGGCCTGCTGATCGTCCACACCGGCAAGGGCAAGGGCAAGTCCACCGCCGCTTTCGGCATGGTCTGCCGGGCCATCGGCAACGGCATGAAGGTCGGGGTCGTCCAGTTCGTGAAGGGCAAGTGGGAGACCGGCGAGCGCAAGGTGCTGGAGGCGTTCCCGGATCAGGTGGTGATCAACACCATGGGTGAAGGTTTCACCTGGGACACCCAGGATCTGAACCGGGACATCGCCGCTGCCCGCAACGCCTGGGCTATGGCGCAGGAGCTGATGGCCGACCCGGAGATCAAGATGATCCTGATGGACGAGTTGAACATCGTGCTGCGCTACGACTACCTGCCGATCGCCGAGGTGGTCGAGGTGCTGAAGGCCAAGCGGCCGGACCTGCACATCATCGTCACCGGCCGCAACGCCATGGAGGAGCTGATCGAGGCGGCGGATCTGGTGACCGAGATGACCCAGATCAAGCATCCGTTCCGCAGCGGCTTCAAAGCCCAGGCCGGGATCGAGTTCTGAGCCCGACTGCGCCCGGCCCCACCCGCTCTCTTGCTCCCCCTCGCGCCGCTGGTCTAAAACCCTCGCATGCGGGACCGTCCGAATGTCTCGTCTCACAGGGAGAATTGCCATGGTCGCCGATGGTTCGGCTGCACGTACCGGTCCGCTGTCCGGAATCACCGTCGTCGATGTGAGCCGCATTCTCGCGGGTCCGTATGCAACGCTGATGATGGCGGAGCTGGGGGCAAGGGTGATCAAGGTGGAGGCGCCGGAGACCGGCGACGATGCCCGCCATTACGGCCCGTTCGTCAACGGAAAATCGGCATACTTTCAATCGGTCAACCGCGGCAAGGAGAGCATCGCGCTCAACCTGAAGCAGGATGCCGACCGCGCGATCTTCGAGCAGCTTCTGGAGAGCGCCGACGCGGTGGTCGAGAACTTCCGTCCCGGCACCATGGAAAAGCTCGGCTACGGCTGGGAAGACCTGCACGCCAAATACCCCAAGCTGATCTACACCTCGGCCTCCGGATTCGGCCATTCCGGCCCGGACATGAAACGCCCGGCCTATGACATGGTGGTCCAGGGCATGGGCGGCATCATGAGCGTGACCGGACATCCCGACAGCCCGCCGACCCGCATCGGCATGTCGATCGGCGATATCGGCTCCGGGCTCTATGCCGCCATCGGCCTGATCTCGGCCCTGTACGACCGGGCCATCACCGGCGAGGCGCGCAAGGTCGATATCGGGATGTTCGACTGCCAGCTCGCGCTGCTGGAGAACGCCGCCATGCGCTATTTCGTGACCGGAAAGGCGCCCGGTCCGCTGGGCGCGCGGCACCCGATCATCACTCCGTTCGAGGCCTTCGAGACCCAGGACGGCTACATCATCATCGCAGCTGGAAACGACAGTCTGTTCAAGAAGCTGGCCGACGGCGTCGGCAAGCCGGAGTGGAAAACCGATCCGCGTTTCCTGACCAACGATCTGCGCGCCCAGCACGTCGATCTGCTGAAATCGGAATTGGAGGCGATCCTGCACACCGCCACGACCGATTACTGGATGGGTGTCATGGACACGGCCGGAATCCCCGCTGGCCCGATCAACGACATCGGCCAGGCGATCGAGTATCCCCAGACCGCCGCCCGCAACATGGTGGTGACCGTCGACGATCCGGTGACGGGCCCCATGAAAGTGGTCGGAAACCCGATCAAGATCTCCGGCTACGCGGACCCCACGACCCGCAGACCGGCCCCAAATCTCGACGAGACACGGGACGAGATCCTGAAATCTCTCAAGCGCTGACCGCACCCGCGGCTTGCAACACGACAACCGCTTGCGGAACATCCGCGGGCATACCAGGAGACGCCACCGGACCGAATCCGGGCAGGCGATCCCATTTATAAGGGAGATGAAACGATGAACCTGATGGCATCCGACCTGGATTACGGCCAGGAACCCGCAATCGAACCCAATCTGGATCCCTACGCGCTCGCCAAGGCCCTGAGCGGCCGGCATCTGATCGGCGGCAAGCTGGTCCCGGCTTCCTCCGGCAAGACCTTCGAGGTGATCTACCCCGCCACCGGTGAGATCATCGGCTTCGGCGCCAACGGCGATGCCGAGGACGTCGATATCGCGGTCAAAGACTCCGCCAAGGCGCAGAAGGCCTGGGGCAAGATGCGGGCGCGGGACCGGGGCAAGCTGCTGTATCGGTGCGCCGCCAAGCTGGAGGAGCATGTCGAGGAACTCGGGCGTCTGATCGCGCTCGAAACCGGCAAGGCGCTGCGGACCGAGAGCCGGGTCGAAGCCTCGATCCTGGCAGACGCGTTCTACTTCCACGCGGGCCTGGGCTCGGAGCTCAAGGGCGAGACCGTCCCGCACCACCCCGACATGCTGACCATCACCGTGCGGGAGCCGATTGGCGTCGTCGGCGCGATCATTCCTTGGAACGTGCCGCTGCTGCTGATGGCGCTGAAGATCGCTCCGGCCATGCTGGCGGGCAACACCGTGGTCGTGAAATCGGCCGAGGAAGCCCCGCTCACCGTTCTTCGGGTCTGCCAGATCCTGAACTCGGTGCTGCCGGCGGGCGTGTTCAACATGCTGTCGGGTTTCGGGCCGGAATGCGGCGCGCCGCTGGTCGAGCACAAGCAGGTCGGCAAGGTCACCTTCACCGGCTCGGTCGAGACCGGCAAGATCGTCTACAAGGCCGCGGCCGACAAGCTGATCCCGGTCACGCTGGAGCTGGGCGGCAAGTCTCCGATGATCATCATGGCCGACGCCGATATCGACAAGGCGCTGAACGGGGCCGTGGTCGGCATGCGCTTCACCCGCCAGGGCCAGTCCTGCACCGCCGCCAGCCGGATCTTCGTCCATGACAGCCTGTACGACGCCTTTGTCGAAAAGCTGCGGGCCCAGGTCGACGCCATGGTCATGGGCGATCCGCTGGACGAGAAGACCGATATCGGCACCATCATCTCGCCCCAGCAGTTCGAAAAGGTGAACGGCTACATCGCCCACGGCAAGACCGAGCCGGGCGCCAAGCCGATCGAATGCTCCGCCATGCCGACCGATCCGAAGTTCAAGGACGGCCTGTTCGTCCGCCCGGTCCTCTTCACCGAGATGACAAACGACAGCAAGCTGAGCCGGGAGGAAATCTTCGGGCCGGTGACCTGCATCATCCGCTGGACAGATCTGGACGCGGTGGTCGCAGCCGCCAACGACACCGAGTACGGTCTGGCTGCAACATTGTGGACCAATGACTTACACGCCGCTCTTAATGTAACAGAGAAGCTTGAAGCGGGCTTCGTGCAGGTCAACCAGAACCTGGTCGTGCAGCCCGGCCTCAGCTATGGCGGCGTGAAGAGCTCGGGACTGGGCAAGGAAGCCACGCTGGAATCCATGCTGGAGCACTTCACCCACAAGAAGACGGTCATCTTCAACAAGACCTGACGCGTATGAAGCCGCGAGCGACCTCCAACCCGGAACCGATCAATGGCGGCTGACGCGCAAACCAAATCGAAATGGCCACGCCGGATTCTGTTCGGCGTGGTCTTTCTGATCCTGGGCGTCAATTTCGTGGGCGCCATGATCTTGTTCTGGCTCTCGAGCTCGGTGCCGGATCTGGATGCGAACCAGGCGGGGCTCGACGGTCTCGACGGGTCGGTCGAGTTGCGCCGGGACGCCTCCGGCGTGCTGTGGGTGACAGCAGACAGCCCGCAGGATGCCAGCTTCGGGCTGGGCTACGGCCATGCCCAGGACCGGTTCTATCAGATGGAGATGATGCGCCGGATCGGCTCCGGTCGGCTGCATGAGCTGATTGGAGAGAGCGGCCTCCGGTTCGACACGCTGCTGCGCACGCTTGGACTTTATCGGTTGGCGCAGGACAATGTCGCCCGGATGTCGGAGGACGCCCGCGCGCATCTGGAAGCCTATGCCGCCGGGGTGAACGCCTATCTCGACCGCCGCACCGGCGCCCTGCCTCCGGAGCTGGTGATCCTGCAGGCCGATCCGGAACCGTGGACGCCGGCGGACAGTCTGGTCTGGGGTCGGCTGATGGCGCTGCAGCTGTCCGGCAACTGGTTCGCCGAGATCACCCGCGCCCGCATGCTGAACGCCGGGCTGACCCCGGCCGATCTGGAGCTGCTCTACAGCCCGTTTCCGGGCAACGCGCAATCCCGTCTGGCACCCGATCTGGCGGCCCTGTCCGCGCTGCCGGATACCCTTCTGGCAGGTATGAAGGCGGGCATCCATCCGGCGATCGAACCGCGTCTTGCCTCCAACGCCTGGGCGGTGTCGGGGGATCTGACGCCGAGCGGCAAGCCGGTGCTGGCGGGCGATCCGCATCTGGGGTTCCAGACCCCGAATCTCTGGTACATGGCGCGGCTGGAGGCGCCGGGCTTCACCCGGGTCGGCGCGTTCGTGCCGGGGGTGCCGTTCCTGCTCATCGGCCACAACGGGCGGGTTGCGTGGTCGATGACCACCACTCATTTCGACACCCAGGACCTGTTCGTCGAGACCGTCGACCCGAACGACCCGACCCGCTATCTCACCCCGGACGGCTGGCGACCGTTCGAGACCAGGACGGAGCGCTTCCAGCTAGGCGAAGAGGTCATCGAGCACAGGGTCCGCAGCACCCGCCACGGCCCGGTGATCTCCGATGCCCGCGACACGGCCGCCGGCGCGGCGCCGGACGGGACGGTTCTGGCCCTCGCCTCACCGGTTCTGGCGCCCGACGACGGCACCGCAC
>CALAHL010000063.1 GCA_937891725.1 uncultured Rhodospirillaceae bacterium
ACACCAAACCTGGGGTGCCGTCAATGTCTCAACACGATACGCTTACATTGCGTAACAATTTCGTGGTCCCGTTGTTCTCCAAGCGCAGCGCCGAGACCCTGGTCGAGCTCGGCTCTGGGCAGTCCTTCGCGATTGCGGGTCTGATCCAGAGTTCGACCGATCACAACATCAACAAGCTTCCGGGTTTAGGGGATATCCCGATCCTCGGCACTCTGTTCCGTTCGGACACTTTTCAGAAGGGCGAGACGGAGCTTGTGATCATCATCACGCCCTATCTCGTGCGCCCGACCGACGAGCCTGGGAAGCTGTCGACGCCAATCGATGGGTTCGCACCGCCGACCGATCTGGACCGCATTCTGTTCGGTCGCAATTACGCCGGCCGCATCACAGAAGTCGAAGGTCGGACGCGCGGGGTTGCCGGGGCCGTACCAGCCTCGGTCCAACGGCTCGAAGGTCCCGCCGGCTTCGTCTTGGAATGAGGGAGGCAGCTATGACACGAATGCTGAAGACCGTTCGCATTTGCATCGCCGCCGGCCTGGCGTTTGGGCTTCTCGGCGCCTGCACGCTGCCGACCGATGATTGGCGGATTGTCGAGCAGAGGCGGGATATCAAGACCGAATGGCAGATAGACCGAGCCTATGTGCGGTTTCTCGCCCGCGCGATCCAGCCAATTGAGGGCGATCTCGATCGCTTGACCCGGTTTCTGGTCGAACGCGATGTGAAGGAGACCGACAGGTTGCAGGTCGCCGGCTCCGGCGCCCAGGACCCGTTGGGCTTTGAGTCGGAACGGGTCTGGGCCGTGGCCGACCATCTCAGGGGGCTCGGCTACAACCCGAAAGTGATCCCACCGATCCGGCGGGCGGTGATCAATCCGCTTGGGGTAGATAGCGTGCGGGTTACCTTTGGCCGTTTCGTCGCGCGCGGACCGAATTGCCCGGATTGGACGCATCCGTCTTCGGCAGGCTCAAAGAATCTTGCTTCCTCCAACCACGGCTGCAGCGACAAGGCCAATCTGGCGGCCATGATCGACGATCCATATGACTTGGTGACCGGTCGGGGCGGCGGGTCTCGCCTCTCGGGTGAGGCAGGTGTGATCTCCGTTAAGAAGGATGTCGCTGCAATCGAGACCTATTCCGGGGCCGGTGCGGTCGGCGCGGTTCTGGCGCCTTCAGGAAACGGTGCGGAGCCGTCCGGCACTGCCGCAGGCAATATCCCATCCGCGTCCGGAACGGGAACGCTGCCATGACCATCCAGGCCATGACCACGCAGAACACCAAGATTGCCTCGGAAGCGCATCGCCGCGCCGAGTTCGGGCCGCGACGGGCGCAGGGACATGGGACCCTCTCCGGACGGGAACCGTTCGCTGCGTATATTACAGATCCTGAGAGCCGAGCCGTTCTGGCGAACTTCGCCGAGGCGCGGGGCTGGCCGGGGCGCAGTGTCCACCGAGGCGGCATCACCTCCGCAGCCCGCACCCTCTGGGTCGCACCGCCGCCCGAAATTCTGGTTGTCGATCTGTCGGACTCCGGTGACCCGGTGGAAGAGCTCAGGACCTTGGAGCAGGCTTTTCGCCGGGAGACCCGGGTGATCGCTTTGGGGACCGACAACGATGTGACGCTCTACCGTCGCCTGATCGAGGCCGGTGCATCGGATTATCTGGTCAAGCCGGTTGAACTTGAGGATCTGGATCGCGCCTTGCGCCTGACGGCGCGCGTACCGCTTGACCGTACGCTGACAGAGGGACGCGTCATCGGTGTTGTTGGAGCACGAGGCGGGGTTGGGGCAACCACTGTAGCGGCCAACATTGCGTGGGCGGTGTCATCGACGTTTCGCCGACGTAGCGTGCTGCTGGACCTTGATCTGCAATTCGGTAGTTCGGCGCTCCTGCTGGATCTTCAAGTGGGGCCCGGTCTTCGGGAAGCGTTGGAAGAACCCGAACGGATAGACGAGTTGTTTCTGGATCGTGCCCTGGTTCATATGACCGAAACCCTGTCGGTCATGGCGGCGGAAGAGGGGCTGGACCGCACTATGATACCGGAACCGCAGGGCATCACGGCACTCATGACGGC
>CALAHL010000064.1 GCA_937891725.1 uncultured Rhodospirillaceae bacterium
CCCCATCGACCGATGCGCTCGGCACCTGGTGTCTGGAACGGCTCGCGACCCACTCCGAAGCCGCCCGGCACGATCCGATGGCAACGAGCGTCCGCAGCCTCGCGATCGACCTCCACGAGCATCTCGACGATGGCTCCGTCGACCTCCCAAGTCTCCGGAAGATGGTCAAACGGATCAGCGATCACGCCCTGTTCGACCGGGCGAAGCGTCTTGGTGAGCAGGCACCGGATGGCACCCTTGCCGAAACGGTTGAAACCGCGCTTGCCCCGCTTAAGGGGAAAAGCTTCGAGGAGATCAAGTCCGCGCTCGAAAGCCCGCAAGCCGGTATTGTCTTCACCGCGCACCCGACCTTTGCCATGTCGCGTAAGCTGCGGCGGGCTCTGGCATCGATCGCCAGCGAGAATGCCACCGAGAGCGCCCTCGCCGGCTTGCCGCATGCGCCCGATAGCACCGTGACCCTGTGGGACGAGCACGAGGACGCCCACGCCACCATCTTGAACGCCCAGGACGCCCTGCGAGAGCTGGCCGCGACGATCCTCGATTGGCTGGAAGTCCATGTCGACGGGCCCTGGTGGACGATCCTGCCGGCCCCGCTCCGGCTCGCCACCTGGGTCGGCTACGATCTGGATGGCAGAACCGATATCCACTGGGCTCAGACCATCGGTATCCGGCTGGACGAGAAGTCGGTCCAGTTGCACCGCTACGCGGACACTTTGTCGGCGATCGGTGGCGAGGATACCGCCGATCTGGCAGCCGTTCTGCACGGCGCCGGCCACGAGGCCAAGGCGCAGGCCGAGCTGTTCTCCGGCGACCTTGAGAATCCGGACCGGATCGTCGCCGCCGCCAACCGGCTGACCGGCATCGGGCCGCATCGTCTGACCTCGATCCATCCGGTGATCAAGACTCTGTCGGAGATCATTGCTGCCGAACTCGAACCCGCCCGGAAGAAGGCTCTGTGCGTGGTCGCCGCAGAGATGTCCGCGATGGGTTTGGGTTTGGCCGAGATCCATTTGCGGGTCAACGCGGCTCAGGTTCGCTCTGCCGTGCAGAGCGACCTCGGATTGTCAGGTCTCAGCGAGTTTCACGACCGGAGAGCGCTTGCCGCCGCCGCTGAGAAAGCGATCTCTGCCAAGGGGCAGAAGGTTAACTTCGGAATGATCTTTCAGGAACAGATGACCGCCCGCCGGCAGCTGATGCTGTGTTCGCAGATCCTGAAGCACGTGGATTCCGACACTCCGGTCCGGTTCCTGATCGCCGAGATCGAGGCCCCCGCCACCATCATGGGAACGATCTACCTGGCCCGCCTTTATGGAATTGAGCACAAGCTGGATATTTCCCCTCTTTTCGAGACGCCCAACGTGATCGAGCGCGGTGGACGCTTCATGGAACGGCTGTTGGACGAGCCCGGCTATGTGGCCTACATCCGAGACCGGGGTCGGCTCAGCGTGCAGTTCGGGTTCTCCGACAGCGGCCGCTTCATGGGACAGATCGGAGCCAATCTGGCGATTGAGCGGCTGCACATCCAACTCGCCCGCGCACTCGCCGAGCGCGAGATCCGGGATATCGAGGTCGTGCTGTTCAACACCCATGGCGAAAGCATGGGCCGGGGCGGCTATCCGGGAAGCCTGATCGAACGGTTCGATCATCTGGTGACCCCGTGGGCGCGCGCCCGCTACGCGCATGAACACCTCAAGATGCTGCCGGAAATGAGCTTTCAGGGCGGCGACGGCTATCTGCATTTCGGCACGGCCAACTTGGCCGCCGGCACGATCCGCGGGATCACCGCCTGGGCGTTCGCGCCGCCGACCCGGGATATTAAGGACGCCTTTTATGCCGATATCGATTTTTCGTGGGACATCTACCGGGCGGTGAAGTCCTGGCAGGAGGGACTGTTCGACGACCCGCATTACCGCGAGGTTCTCAGCGGGTTCCCGCCCAATCTGCTGCCGAACACCGGGTCCCGCAAGGCCCGACGGCAAAGCGGAACGTCGAAGGACGATGTGTCCCGATCGCTCCGGGCGATCCCGCACAATGCGTCTCTCCAGCAGATCGCCGCACCGGCCAATGTCTCGGGCGGGCTCGGTTCGGCCGCAGCCCGGGAGCCGGAGCGGTTTGTCGCCAACATGAACGGCTCGCAGCGCCTAGAACGGCTTGTCCGGCTGGCGCTCCGCGCCCGCAGGCTGACCAGCATGTCCGTCCTGCGGACCTACGCCGATCTCTTCAGCCCCAGTTTCTGGACCATTCAGGCCGCCCGGACCGACGACGACAAGGCCGCCAAGGTCGCCTACCGGATCGCCGACCGGCTGCACGAACGTGCCCTGGACCACGCGATTCACCGGCTCGCCAACCTGCTGTCGCGGGACCGCAGGCAACTCGACGCGGTGTTCCACGATACGACCACGACCGGGGTCGGCGACGAGACCTTCGATGCCGAGCTCTACGTCCTGCACGCGACCCGACTGGTGCTGATCATGGAGGGCTTTTCGCTGACCGCCTCGACGCCGGTGTTCTCGCATCGTCACGAGATGACCCACGAGAGTCTGATCGATCTGGCCTTGGATCTGCGCTTTTCCGAAGTCGCCGACGTGATCGAGCAGATCTATCCGAGTTCCCGTACCACACCTTTCGCCTTCGCCGCCCTGGAAGAGCCACGTGAGGCAGAAGCGAACCAGGCGGGCTATCCCGAAATCAAGGCCAATATCGCGGACCCTCTGCGGGAGATCGATGCCGCAATCAAGGAGATCACCGTCGGCATCTCACATTTCTACGGGGCTTTTGGGTGAACCGGCTTCACATCACACCGTTCTTGAGTATGACCGGGACCACAAGGTCCTCCTCGTCCGTCAGATGACGCTCCAACAAAGGCGCGAAGGCCGATAGGGTGGTTTCGAGTGCCGCCGCCGGGTCTTGGCCGTCCCGCCCCGTCTGGATCTCCCGCAAGACAGCATTTGTCGCCGCCACCAGACCGTGCAAGCCGCCCTCAAGGACAACATGATCCCGATCGAGCATCTCAAACCCTGCCGCGAGGCGCGGCTCGAGACGGCTCAATTGCGGAAAGTAGTGCGCATCCTCCATCCTGTGATGCGCGTCGAGCTGTCCCAAGAACAGTCCGGCCAACTGGCTCAGGCGCGGGGCGTAGTCGGCGGCGGGAACCTGTTTATCTCGAAACGCCTGCGCTTCAGAGATCAGCATTTCGGAGAGTTGACGAAACATCAGGTGGCGTTGCAACCAGAACTGGGTCAGTCCACCGAAGTTCTCGTGGCGTTCCCAGTCGGCGCGTGGAAGC
>CALAHL010000065.1 GCA_937891725.1 uncultured Rhodospirillaceae bacterium
TGGCGTCACCGACGACATGCTGAAGCGCGCAGTCAATGTCGGCTTCTCCGGCGGCGAGAAGAAGCGCAACGAGATCCTGCAGATGTCGGTGCTTGAGCCGAAGCTCTGCGTGCTGGACGAGACCGATAGCGGGCTCGATATCGACGCGCTCAAAGTCGTCTCCGAAGGCGTGAACGCGCTGCGGAGCGAGGGCCGCTCGATGTTGGTGATCACCCATTACCAGCGGCTGCTCGAGCATATCCAGCCGGACAAGATTCATGTGCTGGCCCGCGGCAGGATTCAGAAGACCGGCGGGCCGGAACTTGCCCACGAGCTGGAAGTGTCTGGTTATGCCGATTTCGCCGAAGAGGCGGCGTGAGCCGGGAGCCGATGACATGACAACCGATCCCAACCAGCCGCTGATCCAAACATCACCGGCGACACCCGATTGGCTGAAGCCTCTGCGCACCGCTGCGACCGCGCGGTACAGTCAACTGGGCCTGCCGAAGCTGCGGACCGAGGCCTGGAAGTTCACCAATCTCAAGGCGCTTGAAGGTCTTACGGTCAAACCGTCCTCCTCAAGCGACATCCAACCGGATCTGCCGGCAGCTCTGGCGGAGCTTAAGTCCTGCCGGATCGTGCTGGTGGACGGCAAGATCGCGGATCACGACACATTGCCCGACGGTGTCGAAGCGGCAAGCTTGGGCGCGGACGCGCCGGCTTGGGTGCGCGAAAGTTTGGGCACCGTTGCCTCGATCGAGCATCATCCCTTCACGGCCCTGAACACCGCCCAGTTCGACGGCGGTCTGGCCCTGCGCGTCGCGCGCGGCAAGGCGATCGAAACGCCGATCCACCTGGTCCACATGTCCACGGCGGGTTCTCCGGACGAAACCGAAATCAGCCATCCGCGCGTTGTGGTGATCATTGAGGACGGGGCGATTCTGGATCTGGTGGAAACCCATCATGGAACGGGTGCCTATATCCGTAACTCAGTCACCGAGATCTCGGTTGGGGCGGATGCGAAACTGGGGCACTACAAGCTGCAGGCGGACAGCCGGGACGCGTTCCATATCGCGATGACGGCGGTCACGGTTAAGACGAACGCGTCCTACGATAATTTCGCCTTGTCGATCGGATCGCGACTGGCGCGGAACGAGGTGCGCGGCCATCTGGGTGGTCAGCATATCGAATACCACGTCAACGGGGCCTACATGGCGACCGGCGATCAGCATCTGGATACCAGCACCTTCATCGATCATGCCGAGCCGAACTGCAGCAGCCACGAGCTCTACAAGGGCGTGCTTCTGGAGAACGGCCACGGCGTGTTCCAGGGCAAGATCCTGGTGCGTCCGGACGCGCAGAAGACCGACGGCTATCAGATGAACCGAGCACTCCTGCTGTCACCTACAGCCGAGATCAACAGCAAGCCCGAGCTTGAGATCTATGCCGACGATGTGAAATGCAGCCACGGCGCCACGGTCGGTGAGCTGGAGGACGATCAGCTGTTCTATCTCCTGGCGCGTGGCGTGCCTCGGGATCGGGCGCGGGCCATCCTGGTCGCGGCTTATGTGGACGAAGCGATTGATACGATTGACCGGGAGCCTGTGCGCGAGGCGTTCCGCGCGGTCGCGTCCGAGTGGATGACCCATCACGTCGTAACGGTGGTCTGAGGAGCAAGCTATGGCGATCGAAGAGATGGACCGGGGCGACGCATACGACGTCGAGAGT
>CALAHL010000066.1 GCA_937891725.1 uncultured Rhodospirillaceae bacterium
GCCCCCGGTTTTCGATATAGGTACGGGTCACCCGGTCCGCCTCATCGACGGTGTAGAGCAGGAACGGGTGCGCCATCACATCCTTCAGCGCCACCTGCTCCTGCCGGGCGAGCGGATGGGTCGGCGCCACCCATAAGCCGCGGGGCGAACTGAGGAGAGTGCGGCTTTCGAGCTCCGGGCTTTCCGCGCTGTTCGAAGTGAGGATGAGCCCCAGATCCACCCGCCCCTCGAGCACCGCAGCCTCAAGTCCCGGACGGTCGCTCTCCACCAGTTCGATAGATACCTTCGGGTTGGCGCGGCGAAACCGGGCAATCGGCGGGACCATGAAGTAGCCCGCCGACGCGTTGGTCATGCCAAGCCGGACAGTTCCAGAGACATCTGCCCGGTCCGGGTGCATGTCCGCCATCGCATCCTCGACCGACGCCTCAATTGTGCGGGCATGGGACAGGAAGTGCTGACCCTCGCGGGTGAGCGAGACACCGCCGGGACGCCGGTCGAACAGGGTGACGCCGAGCTGCGCCTCGAGCTCCTTGATCGCCAACGTGATGGCCGACTGCGAGATGCCGAGTTGAGCGGCCGCACCTGAGACCTTTCCGGTCTCCGCGGTGGCACGGAAATAGCGAACTTGCTTGAACGACAACATGATGAGTTTTCCTCATAACGCATCTTTATTTATTGAATTTTTAATGAAGAGTGCGCGGGGTCAAGTTTGTTTAATCGAGATCGGACACAGGCTTCGATCACCAAATTTGCCCTCTTTTGACAGGAGACATGTCATGGCCACGATGAATTTGAACATGCCTGCAGGCGCCAACCGCACCGTCGACCCGTTCGGGACCAGCGTACCGTCGCTCGGCATCATCCTGTCGACGATCCGCGACGCTTTCGTTGTCCGGGTCGATGCGGCTCCAGCACAGCTTGATCTCGCACGCGAGCAGACCAAAATGGATGGTCAGACCAAGGCCCGTTTCTGGATCTGATCGGAAGTTCCGTTCCACGATCTCGACTCCCCGGCGTTTCCTTATACAGTGCGGCCAACCAGAACAGCCGCACGGAAGGAAACGCCGATGTCGACACCTGCACTCCCGAAGCAGCTCACCGCGCGGATGAGCAATCTCGGCACCGAGACCGCGTTCGAGGTGCTGGCGCGGGCCAACGCCCTGGCGGCAACCGGTAAGTCGATCATCAATCTCGGCATCGGCCAGCCCGATTTCAAAACCCCCGAACACATCGTTGAGGCCGGAATCCGCGCGCTGCGGGACGGTCACCACGGCTATACACCCGCGGCCGGTATCCCGGAGCTGCGGGCGGCGGTCGCGCGAGATCTGAACGCCCGGCATCGGGTCGAAATCGACCCGGGCCAAGTCATGATCATGCCGGGCGGCAAGCCGACCATGTTCTTCGCCTGCCTGATGTACGGGGAGGCAGGAACCGAGATCCTGTATCCGAACCCGGGCTTTCCGATCTACGAGAGTGCGATCAAGTTCTCCGGCGCCACGGCCGTCCCGTACCCGCTTCAGGAAGAGACCGGTTTCGCGTTTTCAGCATCCGAGGTGCTGTCCAAGATCACCGATAAGACCCGCCTGCTGATCCTCAACACCCCGGCCAATCCGACCGGCGGCACCGTGCCGAAGTCCGAGATCGATGCGCTGGTCGCGGGTCTCGTCGACAAGCCGCACGTCACCGTGATGTCCGATGAGATCTACAGCCGCATGCTCTATGACGGACGCGAGCATGTGACGCTGCTGTCCTATCCGGAAATCGCCGACCGGGTGATCCTGCTGGACGGCTGGTCCAAGACCTATGCGATGACCGGCTGGCGGCTCGGATACTCGGTCTGGCCGAAGGAGGTGTTCCCCCATGTCGAGAAGTTGGCGGTCAACAACCATTCCTGCGTCAATGCGCCAACCCAGTTCGCCGGCCTTGCCGCATTGGAAGGTCCGCAGGACGCGGTTGACGTGATGGTCGAGGCCTTCGACGGCCGTCGCCGCGTGATCGTCTCGGAACTCAATCAGATTCCCGGTTTTCGATGTGTGCAACCGGGCGGCGCGTTCTATGCGTTCCCGAATATCGAGGGCACGGGGTTCGATGCCAAAACGCTTCAGACCCGTTTGCTGGAGGACGCCGGAGTCGCGGTGATCGCCGGAACCAGCTTCGGCGCTTTCGGCGAAGGCTATCTTCGGTTCTCCTATGCGAATTCGACCGAAAACATCCAGATGGCCATCTCTCGGATCAAGGAGATGCTTGCCTGACGACACGGCAATGCACCAAAAATTGGCACCTGGTTGTTTTTTGGGCAAAGCTGGCGTGCAATACCGCTTCACGCACGCTCATAAAGCGCCGAATTCCGCCACTGGGGCGGCCCTGGGCGGTTGGCATATGGCGTGCTATTGGCGAGGGGTCGGGTGCCGAGGGGCACCGGGCAATCACGAAACCGGACGCGAAAGCGGTATAGGTCAGGACCCATGAAGAAGGTCGAGGCGATCATAAAGCCTTTCAAACTGGACGAGGTAAAGGAAGCACTGCACGAGATCGGCATTCAGGGAATCACAGTTACAGAGGCCAAGGGCTTTGGCAGGCAGAAGGGACATACGGAGCTGTATCGAGGCGCCGAGTATGTCGTCGACTTTCTGCCCAAGGTTAAGGTTGAGATCGTAATGGAGGACGGGGTGGTATCCCGCGCCGTAGAAGCCATCCAAAGTGCGGCTCATACGGGCCGGATCGGTGACGGAAAAATCTTCGTCTCCACCATCGATGACATCATTCGTATTCGAACTGGCGAGACAGGAACGGATGCGATCTAAAGACGGGTCCCATAGGATCTGTCTTTGAAGCTGATACCGCAAAAGGGACATCCCGTTCCGCAATGCGTACACCACGAACTTCTGCCCAATCTGGGCGAACCACTAGGAAGGAAGCCATGTCCGACGCGAAGACTATCATGAAGATGATCGAAGAGAACGACGTCAAATACGTCGATCTCCGGTTCACCGACCCGCGCGGTGCCGTTCAACACGTCACACAGCACGTCCGCACGATCGACGAGGACAGCCTGGAAGAAGGCTTCATGTTCGACGGGTCGTCAATCGCGGGCTGGAAAGCGATCAACGAAAGCGACATGGGCCTGAAGCTGGACCTCAGCACCGCCGTGATGGATCCGTTCTTCGCGCAGCCGACGCTCGCCATCACCTGCGACATCGTCGAGCCGTCGACCGGCCAGCCCTATGAGCGTGATCCGCGTTCGACCGCCCGTGGCGCTGTGAAGTACATGGAAAGCCTGGGCATCGGCGACACCGCGTTTTTTGGCCCGGAAGCTGAGTTCTTTGTGTTCGACGACGTCAAGATCGAGGTCGGCATGAACAAGGGCTACTACGAGCTGGACAGCATCGAAGGCCCGTACAATAGCGGCAAATCCTTCGAGGAAGGCAACCTCGCGCACCGTCCGGGCGTGAAGGGCGGCTACTTCCCGGTCCCGCCGGTCGACAGTGAGCAGGACCTGCGCTCCGAGATGCTGACGGTCATGGAGGAGATGGGCGTCAAGGTCGAGAAGCATCACCATGAGGTGGCCCCGTCCCAGCACGAACTGGGCATGGAATTCGGCACCCTGTTGCAGACAGCCGACCACCTGCAGATCTACAAATACGTGGTGAAGCAGGTCGCGGCCGCTTACGGCAAGACCGCCACCTTTATGCCGAAGCCGATCTCCGGCGATAACGGCTCGGGCATGCACG